>NZ_JAKLRZ010000035.1:0-36368 GCF_021892025.1 Enterobacter cloacae complex sp. ECC445
TGCTGACCCGGCGGCTTGCGTGCCGTTGTTCCGTGTCAGTGGAGGCGCATTATAGGGAGTTATTCTGACGTGACAAGAGGAAATTTAAAAAAAGTTTCTATCCGCGTTTTTTTTCACCAACAGCGATGAAATCAAGCTACAAATTGTTCTATTTGATGTATCTGCAACCACAATCACATTCGAGGTGGCATAATTATCAGCATGAATCTTTAAGGAATGAACGCGATGCCATTAAGCGCACAACAGCTGGCCGCCCAAAAAAACCTGTCGTATGTGCTGGCAGAAAAGCTGGCTCAGAGGATTTTAGCGGGTAAATATGCCCCGGGTAGTATCCTGCCGGGCGAAATGGAGCTGGGTGAGCAGTTTGGGGTGAGCCGTACCGCCGTGCGTGAAGCGGTGAAAACCCTGACGGCAAAAGGTATGGTGCTTCCACGTCCTCGTATTGGCACACGCGTGATGCCACAGAGTAACTGGAATTTTCTCGATCAGGAGCTGCTCTCCTGGTGGATGACGGAAGATAACTTTCATCAGGTTGTCGATCACTTTCTGGTGATGCGCAGCAGCCTTGAACCTCAGGCATGTCTGCTTGCCGCCACGCTAGGAACGGCAGAACAAAAAGCGCAGCTTAACGCGTTGATGGAAGAGATGGTGTTCCTGAAAAAAAACTTCAACCGCGAACGCTGGGTTGAGGTCGATATGGCCTGGCATGAACATATCTATATGATGAGCGCCAATCCGTTCCTCACCTCTTTTGCCTCTTTATTTCATTCGGTGTATCACACCTACTTTACCTCTATTACGCACAACGAAGTGGTAAAACTGGATTTGCATCAGGCGATAGTGGATGCCATTCAGGAAAGCGACGGGCAGCGAGCCCTGAGTGCGTGCCAGGCATTGCTGGCTGCGCCAACCCACCAGCAGGTAAATAAATGACAAAGAAAAAAGCGCGCAGCATGGCAGGATTGCCGTGGATTGCGGCCATGGCGTTTTTTATGCAGGCACTGGATGCCACCATCCTCAACACCGCCCTCCCCGCTATTGCGCAAAGCCTCAACCGCTCCCCGCTGGCGATGCAGTCCGCCATCATCAGCTACACCCTGACGGTCGCCATGCTGATCCCGGTCAGCGGCTGGCTGGCCGACCGCTTCGGCACCCGCAGAATTTTCATGCTGGCCGTGACGCTCTTTACGCTCGGTTCGCTGGCCTGCGCGCTCTCCTCATCCTTAACGGAGCTGGTTATCTTCCGCGTATTACAGGGCATTGGCGGCGCGATGATGATGCCGGTGGCGCGCCTTGCCTTGCTGCGAGCCTATCCCAGAAGCGAATTGCTTCCCGTGCTCAACTTCGTCACCATGCCGGGTCTTGTCGGCCCGATACTTGGCCCGGTACTCGGCGGCGTGTTTGTCACCTGGGCAAGCTGGCACTGGATCTTCCTGATTAATATTCCAATTGGCGTTGCGGGCCTACTGTATGCCCGCAAATATATGCCGAACTTCACCACGCCAAGACGCAGCTTCGACATGGGCGGCTTTTTCCTGTTTGGCCTGAGCCTGGTGTTATTCTCAAGCGGGATGGAGCTGTTTGGCGAGAAGATCGTCGCGACGTGGTTGGCGCTCTCCGTTATCCTCGCCGGGATTCTGTTATTCCTTCTTTATATACGTCACGCGCGCCATCACCCTACGCCGTTAATCTCCCTGGGGCTCTTTAATACCCGAACGTTTTCCGTCGGGATTGCAGGCAACATTGCGTCTCGTCTGGGAACGGGTTGTGTACCGTTCCTGATGCCGTTAATGCTGCAGGTGGGTTTCGGCTACCCGGCCCTGATCGCTGGCTGCATGATGGCGCCCACGGCAATGGGCTCGATTCTGGCAAAATCCACCGTTACGCAGGTGCTGCGCTGGTTTGGCTATCGTAAGACGCTGGTTGGCGTGACGGTCTTTATCGGTCTGATGATCGCGCAGTTCTCGCTACAGTCCGCCGCGTTACCCGTCTGGATGCTGATCCTACCGCTGTTTGTGCTGGGCATGGCAATGTCGACGCAGTTCACGTCGATGAACACCATCACTCTTGCCGATCTGACCGACGAAAACGCCAGCAGCGGCAACAGCGTGCTGGCGGTAACGCAGCAGCTGTCGATCAGTTTAGGGGTTGCCGTGAGTGCAGCGGTGCTGCGCTTTTATGAGGGTTTTGACAGCGCCAATACCGTTGAGCAGTTCCACTATACCTTTATCACCATGGGCGCGCTTACCGTGGTATCGGCGCTGGTCTTTATGCTGCTTAAACCGAAAGACGGACGAAACCTGATTAAAGAGCGCCACAAAGAGAAGGCTAAACCGAACCCCGTTCCATCAGAACAGGAGTAAGCTGCAGGCGCTGCTGTTGCAGCGTGGGCTGCGCCATACGGTGGATCAGCACATCGATGGCCAGCTCGCCCAGTTCATCCTTCGGCTGATGAATGGTGGTCAGCGGCGGCGTCATGTAACGGGCAAGTTCGATATCATCGTAGCCAATCACCGCCATATCGTCCGGCACGCGTAGCCCCGCCTGATACAGCGCCTGATAGGCACCAAACGCCATCGCATCGTTACCAATAAAAACCGCCTGCGGACGCTGCGCCTGCGTCAGGAGTGTCTGCATTGCCTCGAAGCCACCGTTAAATTCAAAGTCGCCGGTGATCCGGTAGCCATCAGGAATGGCGAGCCCCGCTCGCTCCATGGCGGAGAGATACCCTTCCAGACGCAAACGCGCCGGGGTTTTATCCAGCGGGCCGGTAATACAGGCGATGCGGGTATAGCCTTTATCAATCAGATACTGAGTCGCCATATCACCGCCCAGCAGGGAGTTATCCTGAATGAGATCGCTGGTTCCGTCGAACGGCGCCCAGTCCATCATCACGGTGGGGATCGAAGGGTAGCGCTGAATAATCTCTTTCGAAGGCTGGTGCGTTTCGGTACAAAGCAGCAGTAGCCCGTCGACGCGTTTTTGCATCAGCGTTTCCAGGTTACGGTTCATGCGCTGCTCGTCCCCTTCGGTATTGCACAGCACCAGGCTGTAGCCGCGCTCGAAGCAGCTGCGCTCCACGCCGCGAACCAGTTCTGAATAAAAGGGGTTGGTACTGGCGGTGATCAGCATGCCGATGGTGCGCGTCTGGTTGAGCTTAAGGCTGCGCGCCAGCGCTGACGGCGCATAGTTGAGATCTTTTACCGCGGCTTCAACTTTCTCCCGAATCGCCTCGCTGACGAAGCGATCGTTGTTAATAACGTGAGAGACCGTCGAGGTAGAAACGCCCGCCATGCGGGCGACATCTTTCATTGTGGCCAAGCGTTACCCCTGCTGACTTAAGAATTCATCAATCTCTTTACGCCACGGAACGGAAGGCTGAGCACCCTTGCGCGTCACCGCAATCGCGGCGGCAGCGTGCGCGAAGCGGATAGCGTCATCCATTCTCTTGCCTTCCAGCAGCGCGGTCACCAGTGCACCATTGAAAGTATCTCCCGCTGCGATGGTGTCAATCGCTTTGACCTTAAAGCCCGGCACGCGGCGGCCTTCGCCATTGACGCTTGCCCACACCCCACGGCTACCCAGGGTAATAATCACGGTACCGATGCCCTTATCGTGCAGTGCACGCGCGGCTCGTGCGGCATCGTCATCATTTTCAACGCGAATGCCCGTCAGCTTTTCCGCTTCGGTTTCGTTTGGCGTAATGATGTCCACCAGAGCCAGCAGCTCGTCTGATAATACACGCGCAGGGGCTGGGTTAAGTACGACAGTGGTATGATTTTCATGCGCAATTTTGGCGGCGGCCAGCACGCTTTCAACCGGTGACTCCAGCTGCATCAGCAGGGCTTCGGCTTCGCCGATGATTGCACGCTGCGCTTCAACACGATCCGTCGTCAGCGCGGCGTTAGCGCCAGCATGAATACCGATGACATTCTCACCTTCAGCGTTAACGAAAATCAGCGCCACGCCGGTAGATTCCCCTGCCACAACGCTGACCGGTGCGATATCAATGTTGTCGCTCGCCAGCTGTTTACGTACGCGCTCGCCGATATCGTCATCACCCGTGCAGGCGATAAACGCAATATTCGCCCCGCTGCGACCGGCAGCCACGGCCTGGTTTGCGCCTTTACCGCCAAATGCCACCTGATACTGATTACCGGTGACGGTTTCGCCCGGGGTAGGGAAGGTTTCAAGGTTAAGAATGTGATCGGCATTGATACTGCCAAGGACGACGAGATTGCCTGCGGTTTTCATGGTTGGGTTGTCCATCTGAGAGCGCCACCGGTGTTACCCGGTGGCGTATGCCACACTTTTCTTTATTGGTGTCCCTCAGGCAGCCAGCGACTGCCTGATTCGCCGTTTACTGCTTGATGACCAGCTTCAGGTCAACAGGGTATTTGGCCTGAACTTTTTCGCCCTTCAGCACTTTGTCGGCAGTTTCAACGCCAGTGGCGCCAATCTGCTCAGGCAGCTGAGCGATGGTCGCAGCCAGTTTGCCATCGTTTACCGCTTTTTCACCATCCGGCGTGCCGTCAAATCCGACAACCATCACATCAGATTTACCTGCGGTCTGCAGCGCGCGCAGCGCGCCCAGCGCCATTTCGTCGTTCTGGGCGAAGACCGCCTGCACGTCTGGGTGTGCAGTCAGCAGGTTCTGCATGACGTTCAGACCTTTAGTACGGTCAAAATCTGCTGGCTGGCTGGCCAGCACGTTGAATTTGTGTGCAGCCACGGCCTGCTGGAAGCCTTCACCACGCTCGCGCGCGGCGGACGTACCGGCAATCCCCTGCAGTTCGATAACTTTGGCGCCTTCACCTGCTTTCTTCGCGATGTAATCACCGGCGATTTTGCCGCCCAGCACGTTATCAGAGGCAATGTGGCTGACCACGTCACCTTTAGACGCCTGACGGTCCAGGGTGATGACCGGGATCTTCGCCTGGTTTGCCATCTTCACAGCGTTACCTACGGCGTCAGAGTCGGTTGGGTTGATCAGCAGAATCTTGGTGCCGCGAACGGTTAGGTCCTGAACGTTAGCCAGCTCTTTCGCCGGGTTGTTCTGGGAATCCAGCACCACCAGGTTGTAGCCCAGTTTGTCCGCTTCTTTCTGCGCACCGTCCTTCAGGGAGACGAAGAACGGGTTGTTCAGGGTAGAGACAACCAGCGCGATGGTATCTTTAGCCATGGCGTTAGCACTTACGGTTGCGCTCAGCGCGACAGCGGAAACCAGGGTAGCCAGTTTTTTCATGTTCATATCTAAGATGTCCTGTAGTGTCGTCAGTTACTGTTTTTTGTTGTCTACCAGTACCGCCAGCAAAATCACCACTGCCTTAACGATCATCTGGTAATAGGAGGAAACACCTAACAAATTCAAACCATTATTCAGGAAACCGAGAATCAGTGCGCCGATCAATGTCCCAACAATGCGACCTTTACCGCCCGCGAGACTCGTACCGCCCAGAACCACTGCCGCGATAGCATCCAGCTCATACCCCGTACCCGCCGTCGGCTGCGCGGAAGAAAGACGCGCCACTTCGATGATACCGGCCAGTGACGCCAGCAGGCCGCACAGGGAGTAAACGATAATTTTGACTTTATTAACGCTGATACCGGACAGGCGCGTTGCCGCTTCGTTACCGCCCAGCGCATAGATATAGCGGCCCAGACGGGTGTGGTGCAGCATGTACCACGCCGCCAGGAAGACGATAGCCATGATCCAGACCGGCGTCGGAACGCCCAGCGGGCGACCGATACCGAACCAGCCAAACAGATCCGCGTTATCGGTAAAGCCGGTGTTGACCGGGCTACCGTTGGTGTAAACCATGGTCACACCGCGCAGCAGCAGCATCATTACCAGCGTGGCGATAAACGCCTGAACGCGGCCTTTTGCCACAATCACGCCGGTGACGGCGCCAATCGCCGCACCTGCAGCCAGGGCAGCGGCAACCGCCACCAGCGCGTTGACTTCAATGCCGACAATCGAAGCGGCGATCGCGCCGGTGAGCGCCAGCAGGGAACCGACGGACAGATCGATACCCGAGGTCAAAATCACCAGCGTCATGCCGACCGCCATAATGGCGTTCACCGACGTTTGCTGCAGAATGTTGAACAGGTTATTCACGGTGAAAAAGTTCGGGCTCATGGTCGACACAATCGCGATCAGCACCAGCAGGGCAATCAGCGATTTTTGCTCCATCAGCCACGCCTTTGTGAAATAGCGGCGACCAGAAACAGCCTGGGTAGTCATCTTCTTACTCCTGATTCACGCGATTAAGCTTGCCCACAGCGGCAGCCATCAGAACTTCCTGGGTGGCCTGCTCGCGAGTGAATTCACCGCCGAGATGCCCTTCATGCATGACGATAATGCGATCGCTCATGCCTAATACTTCTGGCATCTCGGAAGAGACCAGAATGATGCTCAGACCGTCGGCCTTGAACTGGTTAATCAGCTGATAGATCTCTTTCTTCGCCCCCACGTCCACGCCACGGGTTGGCTCGTCGAGGATCAGCACTTTCGGGCGAGTCATCAGCCCGCGGGCAATCGCCACTTTCTGCTGATTGCCGCCGGACAGCAGGCCAATCGCCTGCTCCATCGACGGGGTTTTAACGTTAAAGAGGCGGATAAAATCGCTGACCGCCTGCTGCTCGTCTTTGTGCTTCAGGCTGCCGCCGCTGTGGCTGAAATAGCGCAACGCGGTCAGGGACATGTTCTCTTTCACCGACATGCCGAGCACCAGGCCGTCGCGCTTGCGGTCTTCGGAAATATAGACGATGCCGTTCGCCAGACCATCCTGCGGAGAGCGGGTGACCGCTTCATGACCGTCGAGGGTGACATAGCCGCTGGTGCGCGGCAGCGCGCCGTACAGCACTTTCATCAGCTCGGTACGTCCCGCGCCCATCAGGCCCGCCACGCCGAGGATCTCGCCCTGACGCAGGGTAAAGGTCACGTCGTTCACGCCCGGGCCGCAGAGGTTATCCACCTTCAGGCGGATCTCGCCAGGCAGCTTATCCAGATGCGGGTACTGATCTTCAAGCTTACGTCCCACCATCATTTCGATGAGCGTATCTTCGGTCAGCGTGGCCACTTCGCGCTCGGCAATAAACTGCCCGTCGCGGAAGACGGTGACGTCATCGCAAATCTCGAAGATCTCTTTCATGCGGTGAGAGATATAGACAATTCCGCGCCCCTGCGACTTCAGCTCGCGGATCACGCGGAACAGGGATTCGGTTTCGGTATCGGTCAGGGCGTCGGTCGGCTCATCCATGATGATGACTTTGGACTCAAAGCTCAGCACCTTCGCGATTTCCACCATCTGCTGGTCGCCAATGGAGAGATCGCCGACCAGGCGGTCGCTCTTAAAGCGCAGGTTCAGCTTCGCCAGCAGCTTGTCGGCCTCGGCATACATGGTTTTCCAGTCGATTTTGCCGAAGCGGTTCACGAATTCACGGCCGAGGAAGATGTTCTCCGCAATGGTAAGCTGCGGGATCAGGTTCAGCTCCTGGTGAATAATCCCGATTCCGGCTTCCTGAGAGGATTTCGGGCCAGTAAAGGTGGTCTCTTTACCCAGCCAGACAAGGGAACCC
The DNA here is from genome assembly GCF_021892025.1 of Enterobacter cloacae complex sp. ECC445. Lineage (NCBI taxonomy): Bacteria > Pseudomonadati > Pseudomonadota > Gammaproteobacteria > Enterobacterales > Enterobacteriaceae > Enterobacter > Enterobacter cloacae complex sp. ECC445. The sequence goes on from NZ_JAKLRZ010000035.1 coordinate 7,582, forward strand.
GCATCTCGCTGGTAGATACCGGTCAGCACCTTCATCATGGTGGATTTGCCGGCACCGTTTTCGCCCACCAGCGCCATCACGCGCCCGGGGTAGACGTTCAGCGCCGCGCCGGAGAGGGCTTTTACGCCCGGGAACGACTTATCGATCCCTTTGAGTTGCAGTAATGCGTCCATGATGGCCTCAGAAGGTGACGCCAGCACAGAGAATGATATTCGCATACGGGGAACACTCCCCGCTGCGAATCACCGCCTGACTGTCTGCGGTTTGTTGTTTGAATTGTTCGTGCGTCGTGTAACGAATTTCGATGGTGTTTCCCTGGTGTTGTTGCAGCTGCTCAAGGTGGCTGAGCAACGTTTCGTGGAGTTGCGGATTATGTTGTTTGATTTCCGCCGCGAGAATGGCTGCCTCAACCTGCATCTCCGCGGTAACGACTTCCAGTACCTGCATAAACGAGGGAACGCCCTGCGTTAACGCCATATCAATACGGGTTGTGCTGCGCGGAACCGGTAAGCCTGCATCGCAAACCACCAGCGAATCGGTATGCCCAAGACGGGAAATAACCGATGAGATTTCTGAGTTGAGTACAGTGCCTTTCTTCATTTTCTTGCTCCACTAGCGAAACGTTTCGCTAAAAGTAGTGTAGCGCCAGAAATGTTCAGAAAACCATCACGACGTAACAGATTTGTGATCGACGTCGAAACGTTTCGCTAAGTGAAATGGAGGGGAGGTAAATGCAAAACGGTAACCGTCAGGTTACCGTTTTTATGTTTGCGCCCTCTCCCTGTGGGAAAGGGTCAGTGTGAGGGCATCAGGCCGCTCAAAGACTTAAATCTCGACCTGCGTTCCAAGCTCAATCACGCGGTTAGGCGGGATCTCAAACTGGTCAGGCGCGCGCAGGGCGTTACGTTGCAGGATGAGGTACAGCTTGCCGCGCAGGCGCAGATACCACGGTCGCTTGCCGATGATCAGCGACTCGTGCGACATAAAGAACGACGTCTCCATCATGCGGCAGCTCAGCCCTTCCAGGCCGCAGCGGTGGAACACCTCTTCCACGTTCGGCGTTTCACGCCAGCCGTAGCTTGCCACCACGCGCCAGAAGGTCGGAGAAAGCTGCTCAATCTGAACGCGACGCACGTTGTGAACGTAAGGTGCATCTTCGGTGCGCAGCGTCAGCAGGATCACGCGCTCGTGCAGGACCTTGTTATGCTTGAGGTTATGCATCAGCGCAAACGGGATGACGTTCAACGCACGAGACATATACACCGCGGTGCCCGGCACGCGGACCGGCGGGGATTTTTCCAGAGAAGCGATCATCGCCTCCAGAGAGTTCCCGTGCTCGTGCATGCGGCGCAGCAGGCGGAAACGCTCGCTTTTCCAGGTGGTCATAACGATGAACATCACCAGACCGAGCGTCAACGGCAGCCAGCCGCCGGAGACAATCTTGTCGAGGTTCGCAGAGAACAGCGGCACGTCGATGCACAGGAAGCCCACCAGAATCATTGCCACAAGGAATTTATTCCAGTGCCAGTTTCGGTACGCCACCGTGGTGGAAAGAAGCGATGTCAGCACCATCGTACCGGTTACCGCAATACCGTACGCCGCCGCCAGGTTACTGGAGTGCTCGAAGCTGACGATGACAATCACCACCGCGAAATAGAGCAGCCAGTTAACGAACGGGATGTAGATCTGGCCCGACTCCATCTCAGAGGTATGGATGATGCGCATCGGTGAGAGATAACCCAGACGCACGGCCTGACGCGTCAGAGAAAACACCCCGGAAATCACCGCCTGAGAGGCAATAACGGTCGCCAGCGTCGCCAGGATCAGCATCGGCACCAGCGCCCAGTCGGGTGCCAGCAGGAAAAACGGGTTCTTAATCGCTTCCGGGTTCTTGAGCAGCAGCGCGCCCTGGCCGAAGTAGTTCAGCACCAGCGACGGCAGCACCACGATAAACCATGCCACGCGGATAGGCAGTTTCCCAAAGTGGCCCATGTCTGCATACAGCGCTTCCACACCGGTGATGGAGAGCACGACGGCACCCAGCGCCACGAAGGAGACCACTTTATATTCGAGGAAGAAATGCACGGCCCAGTAAGGGTTTAGCGCATGCAGCACTTCCGGGTTGGCGATAATGCTGCGCAAGCCAAGCGCCGCCAGGATCAGGAACCAGGCCAGCATAATCGGCGCAAACAGTTTGCCCACCAGCCCCGTACCGTGCTTCTGGATCGCAAACAGCAGCGTCAGCACGATTATTGCCAGCGGGACGACCCACGTATCAAGCTGCGGTGCGATAATCTCCAGCCCCTCAATCGCCGAGAGGACCGAAATCGCGGGCGTTATCACCACCTCTCCGTAGAAGAAACTGCCGCCAATCAGGCCGATAATCACCAGTACTGAGGTCATTCTGGCCGAGGTATTGCGTCCGGCAAGGGACATCAGAGTCAGGATCCCACCTTCACCTGCGTTATCAGCACGCATAACGAAGGAAAGGTATTTAACGGAAACCACCAGGATCAGCAGCCAGAAAATGAGGGACAGGAAGCCAAACACGGCATCGCGTTCAACACCAAAACCAAACTGGCCGGACAGACATTCACGAAGCGTATAAAGCGGGCTGGTGCCGATATCACCGTAGACAACCCCGATCGCCGCAAGCGTTATTGCGGGTAATGATTGCTTATTATCAGTGCTCATAGACTAGTCTTTTCGTTTAAATAACAAATGTGTTCCTGTCCCTTGGCCCACAAAAAGCGCACAGTATGCACGATTCATCGCAAAATCGTACCCCTAAATGCAACCGCATTAATGTAGCGCAAAGAGAATTGCGCCGCACTTCAGTCTATTACCAGCCCTGACTGAAACGTCTATACTCGCTTCAATTGGCCGCCACGACGGCGAAAGGATGCAAAACTATTATGGCTCACTCACATTTATTAGCAGAAAGAATTTCCCGCCTCAGCAGCGCGCTGGAGAAAGGCCTGTTCGAGCGTAGCCACGCTATTCGCCTCTGTTTACTGGCGGCGTTGAGCGGTGAAAGCGTGTTTCTGCTTGGGCCGCCGGGCATCGCCAAAAGCCTGATTGCCCGCAGGCTTAAGTTCGCTTTTCAGAATGCCCGCGCGTTTGAATATCTGATGACCCGCTTCTCCACTCCCGAAGAGGTTTTCGGCCCTCTTTCCATTCAGGCGCTGAAAGATGAAGGGCGCTACGAGCGTTTGACGGCGGGGTATCTGCCTGAGGCTGAAATTGTCTTTCTTGATGAGATCTGGAAAGCCGGCCCGGCGATTCTTAATACCCTGCTTACGGCAATTAACGAACGCCGGTTTCGCAACGGGGCCAGCGAAGAAAAAATCCCGATGCGCCTGCTGGTGGCCGCGTCAAACGAACTGCCCGAAGCCGACAGCAGCCTGGAAGCGCTGTATGACCGTATGCTGATCCGCCTGTGGCTCGATAAAGTCCAGGACAAGTCCAACTTCCGCTCTATGCTGGTCAGCCAGCAGGATGAGAACGAAAACCCGGTTGCGGCTTCTTTGCAGGTGACGGACGAGGAGTATCACCATTGGCAGGAAGAGATCGGCAAAATTAAACTGCCCGATGCCGTTTTTGAACTGATCTTCATGCTGCGCCAGCAGCTTGACTTACTCCCTTCCGCACCGTACGTCTCTGACCGTCGCTGGAAAAAAGCGATTCGCCTGCTGCAGGCAAGCGCCCTGTTCAGCGGTCGTGATGCCGTAGCCCCTATCGATCTGATCCTCCTCAAAGATTGCCTGTGGCATGACGCAGAAGGCATGAACCTGATGCAGCAGCAGCTGGACGTTTTGATGACCGGACACGCGTGGGGCCAGCAGTCTATGCTGAACCAGCTGGGTGCGATTACCCAGCGCCGGATCCAGCTTCAGCAGCAGCAAAGTGATAAAACGGCGCTGAAAGTGAATCGTCTTGGGGGCATGTTCGCCCGCAAACCGCACTACGAGCTTCCTGCGGATCTGACCGGAACGACGCTAACGCTGCTGCTCCAGCAGCCGCTCAAGCTGCACGATATGCAGGTGGTACACATTACGGTTGAGCGCGAGGCGCTGTCCCAGTGGCTCGACAAAGGCGGCGAGATCCGCGGCAAGCTCAACGGGATCGGCTTTGCGCAGCCGCTGACGATGGAAGTGGACAGCAGCCAGCACCTGGTGATCCGCGACGTCAGCCTGCAGGGCTCGCGTCTTGCGCTTCCCGGCACCGCCTCTGACAGCGTGCCGGAAGAGATCAAACAGCAGCTGGACGCGCTGGATACCGAATGGCACCAGCAGCACACCCGCTTTAGCGAGCAGCAAAAATGCCTCTTTATTCATAGCGACTGGTTAGGTCGCATCGAAGCCAGCCTGCAGGACGTCAGCGCGCAGATCAAACAGGCGCGTCAATGTTAACGCTGGATACGCTCAACGTCATGCTGGCCGTCAGCGAGGAGGGGTTGATCGAAGAAGTGGTCATTACCCTTCTGGCGTCGCCGCAGCTGGCGGCGTTTTTTGAAAAATTCCCGAAGCTCAAAAAGGCGATGACCGACGATCTCCCGCGCTGGCGCGAAAATCTGCGACAGCGATTTAAAGAGACTGAAGTTCCGCCGGAGCTGACGGAGGAAGTCTCGGCCTATCAGCAGTGCCAGCGGCTCTCCACGACGCAGTTTATCGTCCAGCTCCCGCAAACCCTGGCGCTGCTCGACAACGTCCACTCTCCGTTTGCCGGCCAGGCCCGAGCGCTGGTTACGGATAACGCCACCTTTACTCCCGCCCTGCACACCCTCTTTTTACAGCGCTGGCGCCTCAGCCTGGTGGTTCAGGCCACGACGCTAAACCAGCAGCTGCTGGACGAAGAGCGCGAACAGCTGCTCAGTGAAGTACAGGAACGTATGACCCTGAGCGGCCAGCTTGAGCAGGTGCTGGTGGAAAATGAAAACGCCGCGGGTCGTCTCTGGGACATGACCGCCGGTCAGCTCCGACGCGGGGATTACCAGCTGATCGTCAAATACGGCGATTTTCTGGCGCAGCAGCCGGAGCTGATGAAGCTTGCTGAACAGCTGGGGCGCTCAAGGGAGGCAAAATCGGTTCCAAAGAAGGATGCCCCGATGGAAACCTTCCGCACCCTGGTACGCGAACCGGCTACCGTGCCGGAGCAGGTCGACGGGCTCCAGCAGAGCGATGACATTCTGCGCCTGCTGCCCACCGAGTTAAGCACGCTGGGCATGACCGAGCTGGAGTATGAGTTCTACCGACGGCTGGTGGAAAAACAGCTTCTTACCTACCGGCTGCACGGCGAAGCCTGGCGCGAGAAGCTGAGCCAGCGGCCGGTCGTCCATCAGGATTTTGATGAACAGCCGCGCGGGCCGTTTATTGTGTGCGTGGATACGTCCGGATCGATGGGCGGCTTTAACGAGCAGTGCGCGAAGGCGTTTTGCCTGGCACTGATGCGCGTGGCGCTCGCCGACCGCCGTCGCTGCTTTATCATGCTGTTCTCCAGCGAGGTGGTGGGCTATGAGCTGACGAACCAGCAGGGTATCGAGCAGGCAATCCGCTTCCTGAGCCAGCGTTTTCGCGGCGGCACGGATCTGGCCAGCTGCTTTCGCAGCATTGTGGAGCGTATGCATGGCGGTGACTGGTACGACGCTGACGCGGTGGTGATTTCCGATTTTATTGCCCAGCGGCTGCCGGATGACGTGGTGAATAAGGTGAAGGAATTGCAGCGGGTGCATCAGCACCGTTTCCATGCGGTGGCGATGTCCGCCCATGGAAAACCCGGCATCATGCGCATCTTCGATCATATCTGGCGCTTTGATACCGGGCTGCGTAGCCGCCTGCTCAGACGCTGGCAGCGTTAATTACAGAAGAGAGCCGACGCTTTCGCGTACCTGCTGCGGCCAGACGCCACACTGAACCTGACCGATATGGGGTAATTGCAGGAGCAGCATGGTCAGGCGGGACTGGCCGATACCGCCACCAATCGTCTGCGGCATTTCCCCGCGCAGCAGCGCCTGGTGCCACTCTAATTTGAGACGATCTTCATCGCCGGTGGTCGCCAGCTGGCGCTTCAGCGCGTCGGCATCCACGCGGATCCCCATAGAAGAAAGCTCAAATGCGTCTTCCAGTACCGGGTTCCAGACCAGAATATCGCCGTTCAGCCCGGCAAAGTCGCCCTCACCCGCAGTGCTCCAGTCATCATAATCCGGCGCACGAACGTCGTGGCGTTTGCCATCCGACAGCTTACCTCCGATACCGATCAGGAACACGGCACCTAATTCTTTGGCGATCGCTCGCTCACGCCCTTTGGCGTCCAGATCCGGGAAGCGGGTCAGTAATTCCTGGCAGTGAACAAAGTGGATCGTTTCCGGCAGGAACGGTGCCAGGCCAAACTCTTTGCTTACGGCGGCTTCGGTTGCTTTGATCCCGGCGTAGATCGCCTCAACGGTGGATTTCAGCGTGCCGACGTGGCGCTCGCCATCCCCCATCACGCGCTCCCAGTCCCACTGGTCGACGTAAACAGAGTGAATAGGTGAGAGGCGATCTTCATCGGGGCGAAGGGCTTTCATGTGCGTGTAAAGCCCTTCGCCCGCGCTGAAGTCGTGTTGTCCCAGGGTTTGACGCTTCCACTTCGCCAGGGAATGAACCACTTCGAACTGGGCGTCTGGCAGTGTTTTCACTTTCACCTGTACCGCTTTTTCGCATCCAGACAGGTTATCCTGGGTCCCGTCACCCACGCGGCTAAGAATCGGAGCCTGAACTTCAATCAGCCCAAGCTTCTCTTCCAGCTGGCGGGAAAAGTGGGATTTAACGAAACTGATCTGGCGTTGTTTTGCGATGTAAGCGGTTTTCATTATTTATACTCCTGCGTCCTGTTGCTATTGATTAAGCAACAGAAATGGCACCTTATTCAATAACCCATCAACAAAAAGCCACCTTCAGTTTTGATTCGATAAAATAGAGCGCTAGAATAGAGTGATTCATTAATCTTCATAAGATAAAGCTATGGAAAATTATCAGATCGACAATCTCGACCGCGGCATTCTGGAGGCGTTGATGGCGAATGCCCGTACCGCCTACGCCGAACTGGCAAAACAGTTTGGCGTCAGCCCGGGGACTATTCACGTTCGCGTAGAGAAAATGAAGCAGGCGGGCATCATTACCGGCGCGCGCATAGACGTCAGCCCTAAACATCTGGGTTATGACGTCTGTTGCTTTATCGGCATCATTCTAAAAAGCGCCAAAGACTACCCTTCCGCCCTGGCAAAGCTGAACGCGCTGGATGAAGTCACCGAGGCTTATTACACCACCGGGCATTACAGCATCTTTATTAAAGTCATGTGCCGATCCATCGACGCGCTCCAGCAGGTACTTATCAACAAGATCCAAACAATCGATGAAATTCAGTCCACCGAGACGCTGATCTCCCTGCAAAACCCGATCATGCGTACCATCCGCCCGTGATCGGGCAAATTCATTCCCACATTTTCCACAGGTAGATCCCAGCTCGTTCACAGCGTACAATGGCCGTCTCTTTATCTGGGCGAGCGATCAATGGCGGACATTACCCTTATCAGCGGCAGCACCCTTGGTGGTGCGGAATACGTTGCGGAACACCTGGCTGAAAAGCTGGAAGATGCAGGCTTTTCTACAGAGACACTGCACGGACCGTTGCTTGAAGATCTCCCGACTGACGGGGTCTGGCTGCTGATCACCTCCACGCACGGCGCAGGCGATCTGCCCGATAACCTGCAACCTTTATATGACGAACTGCTGGAACAGCAGCCTGACCTGTCAAACGTCCGTTTTGGCGCGGTGGGGATCGGCAGTCGTGAATATGACACCTTTTGCGGTGCAATAGAGAAAGTTGAAGCAGCTGTCTCCTCTTGTGGAGCAAAACAGCTGGGTGAAACGCTCAAGATCAACATCCTCGATCATGACATTCCGGAGGATCCAGCCGAGATCTGGCTCGCGGAATGGAAAAATTTACTCAAAAACGATTAAAGATCGTGCGATCAGATGTGGATAACTCTGGTTAAAAGCTCGTATTAACCCGTAGTTATCCAAAGAACAATCGTAGCTTCGTTTTTGACCTGTGTATAAAGTCGCGATCTGATCCCAGCTTATACGGTCCAGGATCACCGATCATTCACAGCAAACGATCCTTTCTAACCCCATGATCTTCTTTATGAGATCGGACTTATCCACACAGGTTCGCGATCCTAATAAGAGATCACAATAGAACAGATCTCTAAATAAAAAGATCTTCTTTTTAATAGCCCAGGATCCCAATGCTTTCTCGAAAGACTAAAGTTGAGTAGAATCCACGGCCCGGGCTTCAATCCATTTTCATACCGCTTTACGCGAGGCAGACCACCATGTTTTATCAGGATCCTTTTGACGTCATCATCATTGGCGGGGGTCACGCAGGCACTGAGGCCGCAATGGCCGCAGCGCGTATGGGTCAGCAGACCCTGCTTTTGACACACAATATCGACACGCTGGGACAAATGTCCTGTAATCCGGCGATTGGCGGCATTGGGAAAGGACACCTGGTAAAAGAAGTGGATGCACTTGGCGGCCTGATGGCGAAAGCGATCGATCGGGCCGGCATCCAGTTTAGGATACTAAACGCAAGTAAGGGTCCCGCTGTGCGTGCGACCCGCGCGCAGGCAGACCGCGTGCTTTACCGTCAGGCGGTGCGCACCGCCCTGGAGAATCAGCCGAACCTGATGATCTTCCAGCAGGCGGTTGAAGATCTTATCGTTGAGAACGATCGCGTCGTGGGTGCCGTGACCCAGATGGGGCTCAAGTTCCGCGCGAAAGCCGTGGTGCTGACCGTAGGGACATTCCTGGACGGTAAAATTCATATCGGTCTGGATAACTACAGCGGTGGCCGTGCTGGCGATCCGCCGTCTATTCCACTGTCTCGTCGTCTGCGTGAACTGCCGCTGCGCGTCAGCCGCCTGAAAACCGGTACGCCGCCGCGTATTGACGCACGCACCATTGATTTCAGCGTGCTGGCGCAACAGCACGGCGATAACCCAATGCCGGTCTTCTCGTTTATGGGCAATGCGGCACAGCATCCGCAGCAGGTGCCGTGCTACATCACGCATACCAACGAGAAAACCCATGACGTGATCCGCAATAACCTCGATCGTAGCCCCATGTATGCCGGCGTGATCGAAGGGATCGGTCCGCGCTACTGCCCATCGATCGAAGACAAAGTGATGCGCTTTGCCGATCGTAACCAGCACCAGATCTTCCTGGAGCCGGAAGGGCTGACCTCAAACGAAATTTACCCGAACGGCATCTCCACCAGCCTGCCGTTCGACGTGCAGATGCAAATTGTTCGCTCTATGCAGGGGATGGAAAATGCGAAAATCGTCCGTCCTGGCTACGCTATTGAGTACGATTTCTTCGATCCGCGTGACCTGAAGCCAACCCTGGAGAGCAAATTCATCCACGGTCTGTTCTTCGCGGGGCAGATTAACGGTACTACCGGTTATGAAGAAGCGGCCGCGCAGGGTCTGCTGGCCGGTCTGAACGCCGCCCGCTTCTCTGCTGAGAAAGAGGGCTGGGCACCGGCGCGTTCTCAGGCGTATCTGGGCGTGCTGGTTGACGATCTCTGCACGCTGGGTACCAAAGAACCGTACCGTATGTTTACTTCTCGCGCGGAATATCGCCTGATGCTGCGTGAAGACAACGCCGACCTGCGTCTGACCGAAATGGGCCGCGAGCTGGGTCTGGTCGATGACGAGCGCTGGGCGCGCTTCAACGAGAAGCTGGAACGCATTGAACAGGAACGTCAGCGTCTGAAAACCACCTGGGTGAATCCGCAGGCGGAAACCGCAGCAGAAGTAAACGCTCACTTAACAGCGCCGCTGTCGCGTGAAGCCAGTGGGGAAGATCTGCTGCGTCGTCCTGAAGTCACCTATGAGAACCTGGTCAAACTGACCGCGTTCGCGCCGGGTCTGGAAGACGCTGAAGCGGCCGAGCAGGTTGAGATCCAGGTCAAGTACGAAGGCTACATCGCACGTCAGCAGGATGAGATCGAAAAACAGCAGCGCAACGAAAACACGCTGCTGCCGGAAATGCTGGACTACCGTCAGGTCACGGGCCTTTCCAACGAAGTCATCGCTAAGCTTAACGATCACAAACCGGTGTCGATTGGCCAGGCGTCCCGCATCTCGGGCGTTACCCCTGCGGCGATTTCGATTCTGCTGGTCTGGCTGAAAAAGCAGGGCATGCTGCGCCGCAGCGCGTAATTGACATTGCTTTTGGCGGGTGGCGCTTCGCTTACCCGCCCTACTTATTCGTAGGCCCGGTAAGCGGCAGCGCCACCGGGCGAAAAATCTCTAAACAGGTATTCACCGTGCTCAACAAACTCTCTCGTCTGCTGGATCAGGCAGGTATTTCGCTCACCGATCACCAGAAAAATCAGCTGGTGGCCTATGTCGACATGCTGAACAAATGGAACAAAGCGTACAACCTGACGTCGGTACGCGACCCCAACGAGATGCTCGTTCGCCATATTCTCGACAGCATCGTGGTGGCGCCATATCTAAAAGGCGAACGTTTTATCGACGTGGGGACGGGCCCTGGTCTGCCGGGCGTTCCGCTGTCGATTGTTCGCCCTGAGAGCCATTTCACGCTGCTCGACAGCCTTGGCAAGCGCGTGCGCTTTTTACGTCAGGTCCAGCATGAGCTGAAGCTTGAGAACATCACGCCCGTGCAGAGTAGGGTAGAGGAATTCCCGGCAGAGCCGCCGTTTGACGGGGTTATCAGCCGCGCATTTGCGTCGCTCAACGATATGGTGAGCTGGTGCAAGCACTTACCTGCGAAAGATGGCCGCTTTTATGCGCTGAAAGGGCAGTTGCCAGGCGATGAAATTGAACAGCTTCCGGACGGTTTTGCCGTCGAGTCAATTGAGAAATTACAGATCCCTCAGCTCGAAGGTGAACGTCATCTGGTGATAATTAAGCCAAACAATTTTTAAAAAATTAATAAAAAATGTGGAATTCGTGCTGTTCTTATCATGTTAAAAAACAGCACAACTACCGGGGATTTACCGGTGAGCTTTTAACCTCTGCTTCACTAAGGTTTTTCTTCCGGTTAACCTGGTACGTGTTATTCACCAGAAAGATAGTCATCTCTGAAAATATAAGTCTGCTAAAAGTGGAAGGCAGTAACCAGAACGTAATGTTAATTGTTTATTAAGAATGTCAATAAAAGGTTTTTATTGTGTACTGGGCTGTTTTGAAAAAAGTTAAGACGTTTTGCGTTTAATTTCATAAAGATAAATTTCTGCGATTTGAGCCTTTGATAAATACAACCTTATCGTAAATGTGTGTTTTGTGATCTCGTGCACGCTTTATCACCAACGTTTTCGCGCTGTTTGCAGTTTTGGCCGAAGGCTGGCGCTTAAAGCGAAAGTTAAAAAATAGCGGTGGGGAAAAATATTTAAACATTTATTCACCTTTTCGCTACTTAATGTTTGAAATCACGGGTGCGCACCGTATAATTTGACCGCTTTTTGATGCTTGACTCTGAGCCTTAAAGGACGTTTTATACGACACGCGGCATACCTCGAAGGGAGCAGGAGTAAAAACGTGATGTCTGTGTCGCTCTTGAGTAGAAACGTTGCTCGTAAGCTTCTGTTCATTCAGTTTCTGGCTGTGATAGCAAGTGGACTGCTGTTTAGCCTCAAAGACCCCTTCTGGGGCATCTCCGCCGTGTGCGGGGGTTTGGCGGTAGTGCTGCCAAACGTGTTGTTTATGATTTTTGCCTGGCGTCATCAGGCGCATACACCCGCCAAAGGCCGCGTGGCCTGGTCCTTCGCCCTCGGCGAAGTGTGTAAGGTGTTGCTGACCTTTGCTCTACTGGTGATGGCGCTGGCGGTTTTGAAAGTGGTCTTCATGCCGCTGATAGCAACGTGGGTTTTGGTGCTGGTGGTACAAGTTCTGGCTCCAGCTGTAATCAATAACAAAGGGTAAAAGGCATCATGGCTTCAGAAAATATGACGCCGCAGGATTACATAGGTCACCATCTGAATAACCTTCAGCTGGACCTGCGTACATTCTCGCTGGTGGATCCACATAACCCCCCGGCCACCTTCTGGACGATCAACATCGACTCCATGTTCTTCTCGGTGGTTTTGGGTCTTCTGTTCCTGGCCATGTTCCGCGGTGTTGCTAAACGAGCGACCAGCGGTGTTCCAGGGAAATTCCAGACGTTCGTTGAGATGATCATCGGCTTCGTCCATGGCAGCGTGAAAGACATGTACCATGGTAAGAGCAAGCTGATTGCTCCGCTGGCCCTGACCGTGTTCGTTTGGGTCTTCCTGATGAACCTGATGGACCTGCTGCCAATCGATCTGCTGCCGTTTATCGGCGAGCACATCTTCGGCCTGCCTGCGCTGCGTGTGGTACCGTCTGCGGACGTGAACATCACCCTGTCGATGGCGCTGGGCGTGTTTATCCTGATTCTTTTCTACAGCATCAAAATGAAAGGCGTAAGCGGCTTTGTGAAAGAGCTTACCTTGCAGCCGTTCAACCACTGGGCGTTTATTCCGGTCAACCTGATCCTGGAAGGCGTTAGCCTGCTGTCCAAACCTGTTTCACTGGGTCTGCGACTGTTCGGCAACATGTATGCGGGTGAGCTGATTTTCATTCTGATCGCGGGTCTTCTGCCGTGGTGGTCACAGTGGGTTCTGAATGTGCCGTGGGCCATTTTCCACATCCTGATCATTACGCTGCAAGCCTTTATCTTCATGGTTCTGACGATCGTCTATCTGTCGATGGCGTCTGAAGAGCACTGATTTTTTACCAACACTACTACGTTTTAATTGAAACAAACTGGAGACTGTCATGGAAAACCTGAATATGGATCTGCTGTACATGGCTGCCGCTGTGATGATGGGTCTGGCGGCTATCGGTGCTGCGATCGGTATCGGCATCCTCGGGGGCAAATTCCTGGAAGGCGCAGCGCGTCAACCTGATCTGATTCCTCTGCTGCGTACTCAGTTCTTTATCGTTATGGGTCTGGTGGATGCTATCCCAATGATCGCTGTAGGTCTGGGTCTGTACGTGATGTTTGCTGTCGCGTAGTAGTAGTTTTAAAACCCTAAGCCACAGATATTAAAGAGGTATTGTGCTGTGAACATGAACGCAACAATCCTCGGCCAGGCCATCGCGTTTATTCTCTTTGTCTGGTTCTGCATGAAGTATGTATGGCCGCCTTTAATGGCTGCCATCGAAAAACGTCAGAAAGAAATTGCTGACGGTCTGGCTTCTGCAGAACGCGCTAAGAAAGATTTGGACCTTGCACAGGCCAACGCGACAGACCAGCTGAAAAAAGCGAAAGCGGAAGCTCAGGTTATCATCGAACAGGCTAACAAACGCCGTTCGCAGATACTGGACGAAGCCAAAGCTGAAGCAGAACAGGAACGTACTAAGATCGTGACACAGGCTCAGGCTGAAATTGAAGCTGAGCGTAAACGTGCTCGTGAAGAACTGCGTAAGCAGGTTGCGATTCTGGCTGTTGCTGGCGCCGAGAAGATCATCGAACGTTCCGTGGATGAAGCTGCTAACAGCGACATCGTGGACAAACTTGTCGCTGAACTGTAAGGAGGGAGGGGCTGATGTCTGAATTTGTTACGGTAGCTCGCCCCTACGCCAAAGCAGCTTTTGACTTTGCTATCGAACACCAAAATGTCGATCGCTGGCAGAATATGCTGGCGTTTGCCGCTGAGGTGACGAAAAACGAACAAATGGCCGAGTTGCTTTCCGGTGCGTTAGCACCTGAAACTCTCGCCGCGTCGTTTATCGCCGTGTGCGGAGAGCAACTGGATGCCAACGGCCAGAACCTGATTAAGGTGATGGCAGAAAATGGTCGTCTCCGTGTGCTCCCGGATGTTCTCGAGCAGTTTGAGCACTTACGTGCCCTTAGTGAAGCTACCGCTGAAGTTGAAGTGACTTCTGCAACTGAACTGAGTGACGAACAGCTTGCGAAAATCACCGCCGCGATGGAAAAACGTCTGTCACGCAAAGTTAAGCTGAATTGCAAAATCGATAAGTCTGTAATGGCAGGCGTAATCATCCGCTCGGGTGATATGGTCATTGATGGCAGCGTACGCGGCCGTCTTGAGCGCCTTGCAGACGTCTTGCAGTCTTAAGGGGACTGGAGCATGCAACTGAATTCCACCGAAATCAGCGAACTGATCAAGCAGCGCATTGCTCAGTTCAATGTTGTGAGTGAAGCTCACAACGAAGGTACTATTGTTTCTGTAAGTGACGGTGTTATCCGCATCCACGGCCTGGCCGATTGTATGCAGGGTGAGATGATTTCCCTGCCGGGTAACCGTTACGCTATCGCACTGAACCTGGAGCGCGACTCCGTAGGTGCAGTTGTGATGGGTCCATACGCTGACCTCGCCGAAGGCATGAAGGTTAAGTGTACTGGCCGTATTCTGGAAGTGCCGGTTGGCCGTGGCCTGCTGGGTCGCGTTGTTAACACCCTGGGTGCACCAATCGACGGTAAAGGTCCGGTTGAGCACGATGGCTTCTCTCCAATCGAAGTTATCGCACCGGGCGTTATCGACCGTCAGTCCGTAGATCAGCCTGTTCAGACAGGTTATAAGTCCGTTGATGCCATGATCCCAATCGGTCGTGGTCAGCGTGAACTGATCATCGGTGACCGTCAGACCGGTAAAACCGCGATGGCAATCGACGCCATCATCAACCAGCGTGACTCCGGTATCAAATGTGTGTACGTGGCCATCGGCCAGAAAGCGTCCACCATTTCCAACGTGGTTCGTAAACTGGAAGAGCACGGCGCGCTGGCTAACACCATCGTTGTTGTGGCTACCGCTTCTGAATCTGCTGCACTGCAATACCTGGCGCCGTACGCGGGTTGCGCAATGGGCGAATACTTCCGTGACCGCGGTGAAGATGCGCTGATCGTATACGATGACCTGTCTAAACAGGCTGTTGCTTATCGTCAGGTTTCCCTGCTGCTCCGTCGTCCACCTGGACGTGAAGCATTCCCTGGCGACGTATTCTACCTCCACTCTCGTCTGCTGGAGCGTGCTTCCCGCGTTAACGCGGAATACGTCGAGAACTTCACCAAAGGTGAAGTGAAGGGTAAAACGGGCTCACTGACCGCGCTGCCGATCATTGAAACCCAGGCGGGTGACGTTTCTGCGTTCGTTCCGACCAACGTAATCTCCATTACCGATGGTCAGATCTTCCTGGAAACCAACCTGTTTAACTCCGGTATTCGTCCGGCGGTTAACCCGGGTATCTCCGTATCCCGTGTTGGTGGTGCTGCTCAGACCAAGATCATCAAGAAACTGTCCGGTGGTATCCGTACCGCGCTGGCACAGTATCGTGAACTGGCTGCGTTCTCTCAGTTCGCATCCGATCTGGACGAAGCAACCCGTAAACAGCTGAGCCACGGTCAGAAAGTGACCGAGCTGCTGAAGCAGAAACAGTACGCACCTATGTCTGTTGCTCAGCAGGGCCTGGTACTGTTCGCGGCTGAACGCGGTTACCTCGAAGATGTGGAACTGGCGAAAATCGGTAGCTTCGAAGCCGCTCTGCTGGCTTACGTTGACCGTGATCACGCTCCGCTGATGCAAGAGATCAACCAGACCGGTGGCTATAACGACGAAATCGAAGGCAAGCTGAAAGCTATCCTCGATTCCTTCAAAGCAACCCAATCCTGGTAATCGTCCGGCGGCTTGTCTCAGGACAAGCCGCCTGGCATTGAGGAGAAGCTCATGGCCGGCGCAAAAGAGATACGTAGTAAGATCGCAAGCGTCCAGAACACGCAAAAGATCACTAAAGCGATGGAGATGGTCGCCGCTTCCAAAATGCGTAAATCGCAGGATCGCATGGCGGCCAGCCGTCCTTATGCAGAAACCATGCGCAAAGTGATTGGTCACCTTGCAAACGGTAATCTGGAATATAAGCACCCTTACCTGGAAGAACGCGACGTTAAGCGCGTGGGCTACCTGGTGGTGTCGACCGACCGTGGTCTGTGTGGCGGCTTGAACATTAACCTGTTCAAAAAACTGCTGGCGGATATGAAAGCATGGTCTGAAAAAGGCGTTCAGTGCGATATCGCAATGATCGGCTCTAAAGGCGTCTCTTTCTTTAACTCCGTTGGTGGCAACATTGTCGCTCAGGTGACCGGTATGGGTGATAACCCTTCCCTGTCCGAACTGATCGGCCCGGTTAAAGTGATGTTGCAGGCCTATGATGAAGGCCGTCTGGACAGACTGTACGTTGTCAGCAACAAATTTATTAACACCATGTCTCAGGTGCCTACGATCACTCAGATGCTGCCTTTACCGGCATCAGAAGATGACGAGCTGAAGCACAAAGCCTGGGATTACCTGTATGAACCCGATCCGAAACCGCTGCTGGATACCCTGCTGCGTCGTTACGTTGAATCTCAGGTTTATCAGGGCGTTGTAGAAAACCTGGCCAGCGAGCAGGCCGCACGAATGGTGGCGATGAAAGCCGCGACCGATAATGGCGGCAGCCTGATTAAAGAGCTGCAGTTGGTTTACAACAAAGCTCGTCAGGCCAGCATTACTCAGGAACTCACCGAGATCGTCTCGGGGGCCGCCGCGGTTTAACCAGGTTTACGAATTACGTAGAGGATTCAAGATGGCTACTGGAAAGATTGTCCAGGTAATCGGCGCCGTGGTGGACGTCGAGTTCCCTCAGGACGCCGTACCACGCGTGTACGACGCGCTTGAGGTACAGAATGGTAACGAGAGCCTGGTGCTGGAAGTTCAGCAGCAGCTCGGCGGCGGTATCGTGCGTACCATCGCGATGGGTTCTTCCGACGGTCTGCGTCGTGGTCTGGAAGTCAAAGACCTTGAGCACCCGATCGAAGTCCCGGTAGGTAAAGCAACACTGGGTCGTATCATGAACGTATTGGGTCAGCCAATCGACATGAAAGGCGACATCGGTGAAGAAGAGCGTTGGGCTATCCACCGCGCGGCACCTTCCTACGAAGAGCTGTCCAGCTCTCAGGAACTGCTGGAAACCGGTATCAAAGTTATCGACCTGATGTGTCCGTTCGCGAAGGGCGGTAAAGTCGGTCTGTTCGGTGGTGCGGGTGTAGGTAAAACCGTAAACATGATGGAGCTGATCCGTAACATCGCGATCGAGCACTCCGGTTACTCTGTGTTTGCGGGCGTAGGTGAACGTACTCGTGAGGGTAACGACTTCTACCACGAAATGACCGACTCCAACGTTCTGGACAAAGTATCCCTGGTTTACGGCCAGATGAACGAGCCGCCAGGAAACCGTCTGCGCGTTGCGCTGACCGGTCTGACTATGGCTGAGAAGTTCCGTGACGAAGGCCGTGACGTTCTGCTGTTCGTTGATAACATCTATCGTTACACCCTGGCCGGTACGGAAGTATCTGCACTGCTGGGTCGTATGCCTTCAGCGGTAGGTTATCAGCCTACGCTGGCGGAAGAGATGGGTGTTCTTCAGGAACGTATCACCTCTACCAAAACCGGTTCTATCACCTCCGTTCAGGCGGTATACGTACCTGCGGATGACTTGACTGACCCATCTCCAGCCACCACCTTTGCGCACTTAGATGCAACCGTGGTACTGAGCCGTCAGATCGCGTCTCTGGGTATCTACCCGGCCGTTGACCCGCTGGACTCCACCAGCCGTCAGCTGGATCCACTGGTTGTGGGTCAGGAACACTACGACACCGCGCGTGGCGTACAGTCCCTGCTGCAGCGTTACCAGGAACTGAAAGACATCATCGCCATCCTGGGTATGGATGAGCTGTCTGAAGAAGACAAACTGGTGGTAGCACGTGCGCGTAAGATCCAGCGCTTCCTGTCCCAGCCGTTCTTCGTTGCGGAAGTATTCACCGGTTCTCCAGGTAAATACGTTTCCCTGAAAGACACCATCCGTGGCTTTAAAGGCATCATGGAAGGCGAATACGATCACCTGCCGGAGCAGGCGTTCTACATGGTTGGTTCCATCGAAGAAGCAGTGGAAAAAGCCAAAAAACTTTAACGCCTTAATCGGAGGGTGATATGGCAATGACTTACCACCTGGACGTCGTCAGCGCAGAGCAACAAATGTTCTCTGGTCTGGTCGAGAAAATCCAGGTAACGGGTAGTGAAGGTGAACTGGGTATTTTCCCGGGTCACGCACCGCTGCTCACCGCCATTAAGCCTGGTATGATCCGCATCGTTAAACAGTTCGGTCACGAAGAGTTTATCTATCTGTCCGGCGGCATTCTTGAAGTGCAGCCTGGCAGTGTGACCGTTCTGGCCGATACCGCTATTCGTGGCCAGGATCTCGACGAAGCGCGAGCCCTGGAATCGAAGCGTAAGGCTGAAGAGCACATTAGCAGCTCTCATGGTGACGTGGATTACGCTCAGGCGTCTGCGGAACTGGCCAAAGCGATCGCGAAACTGCGCGTTATCGAGTTGACCAAAAAAGCGATGTAACACCGGCTTGAAAAGCACAAAAGCCAGTCTGGATACCAGGCTGGCTTTTTTTTTCGGCCTTAATTCATGATGAAAAAGATGTAGAATTTTAAGCATCAAACGTTTTTACTTCACACTCAAACTACCGTCAGGATGCGTATGTCAAACAGTGCGATGAGCGTGGTGATCCTTGCCGCAGGCAAAGGAACCCGCATGTATTCCGATCTGCCTAAGGTGCTCCACACGCTTGCAGGAAAGCCAATGGTGCAGCATGTCATTGATGCAGCGAATGAACTGGGTGCCGGTCAGGTTCACCTGGTCTACGGCCACGGCGGCGATCTGCTTAAAAAAACGCTGAGCGATGACAAACTTAACTGGGTGCTTCAGGCCGAACAGCTCGGTACTGGTCATGCGATGCAGCAGGCAGCGCCCTTCTTTGCGGATGACGAAGACATTTTGATGCTCTACGGCGATGTCCCGCTGATCTCCGTTGAGACCCTAACCCGCCTGCGTGAAGCCAAACCGCAGGGCGGCATCGGTTTATTGACCGTCGTGCTGGACGATCCAAGCGGTTATGGCCGCATCACCCGTGAAAACGGCAACGTAACGGGGATCGTTGAACATAAAGATGCCAGCGATGAACAGCGCAAGATTCAGGAGATCAACACCGGTATCCTGATTGCCAACGGCGCGGATATGAAGCGCTGGCTGTCGACTCTCAACAACAACAACGCGCAGGGTGAATACTACATCACCGACATCATTGCGATGGCGTACCGGGAAGGGCGCGAGATTGCGGCGGTTCATCCGGCCCGTATTAGCGAAACTGAAGGGGTAAATAACCGCCTTCAGCTTTCCCGCCTGGAGCGCGTTTATCAGTCCGAACAGGCTGAGAAACTGCTGCTGGCAGGGGTGATGCTGCGCGATCCGGCGCGTTTCGATCTGCGTGGTTCGTTATCTCACGGGCGTGATGTTGAAATTGATACTAACGTTATCCTCGAAGGTCACGTCACGCTAGGCGATCGCGTCAAAATTGGCGCCGGCTGCGTGATTAAAAACAGCGTCATCGGTGACGACTGCGAAATCAGCCCGTACAGCGTGGTGGAAGATGCGCGTCTGGATGCGGCCTGCACCATCGGCCCGTTTGCGCGTCTGCGCCCTGGCGCTGAGCTGCTGGAAGGCGCTCACGTGGGTAACTTCGTAGAAATGAAAAAAGCGCGTCTGGGTAAAGGCTCGAAAGCCGGTCATCTGACCTATCTGGGCGATGCGGAAATTGGCGACAACGTGAATATAGGTGCAGGGACGATTACCTGTAACTATGACGGCGCGAATAAGTTTAAAACCATCATCGGTGATGATGTGTTCGTGGGCTCCGACACGCAGCTGGTGGCCCCTGTTACCGTGGGTAACGGCGTAACGATTGCTGCCGGAACGACGGTGACGCGAGACGTCGCCGATAATGAGCTGGTGCTCAGCCGCGTGCCGCAGGTTCACAAGCAGGGCTGGAAACGCCCGGTGAAGAAAAAGTAACGGATTTACCCCTCACCCTAACCCTCTCCCCAAAGGGGAGAGGGGATCGTTCGGTGCGGTGTTTTTCTCCCTCGCCCCTTTGGGGAGAGGGCCGGGGTGAGGGGATAATATAATCCTCCCCCCACAAGCAGTACCCATAAAAATAACCCCACTCTCTACAAGGCTCGGGGCGCCCGGAAAGGGCAAATACAGGTCAGCGACAACGCATGGCATAACGCCATAATCAGGAAATCTAACTATGTGTGGAATTGTTGGCGCAGTTGCGCAGCGTGATATTGCTGAAATCCTTCTCGAAGGTTTACGTCGTCTGGAATACCGTGGTTACGACTCTGCCGGTCTGGCTGTCGTCGATGCAGAAGGTCATATGACCCGTTTGCGCCGCCTCGGTAAAGTGCAGATGCTGGCCCAGGCTGCGGAAGAACATCCGCTGCACGGCGGTACCGGTATTGCGCACACCCGCTGGGCGACGCACGGCGAACCGTCTGAAGGTAACGCGCACCCGCATGTGTCTGAACACATCGTGGTGGTGCATAACGGCATTATTGAAAACCACGAACCGCTGCGCGAAGAACTGAAGGCGCGCGGCTACACCTTCGTCTCTGAAACCGACACCGAAGTAATTGCTCACCTGGTGCACTGGGAGCTAAAGCAGGGCGGTACACTGCGTGAAGCGGTGCTGCGCGCTATCCCTCAGCTTCGCGGTGCGTACGGCACGGTGATCATGGATTCCCGCGATCCGTCCACGTTGCTGGCAGCGCGTTCAGGTAGCCCGATGGTGATCGGTCTGGGCATGGGCGAAAACTTTATCGCGTCTGACCAGCTGGCGCTCCTGCCGGTTACCCGTCGCTTTATCTTCCTTGAAGAGGGGGATATCGCGGAAGTGACTCGCCGCAGCGTGACCGTATTCGATACCAAAGGCGAGCAGGTGAAACGTCAGGAGATCGAATCGAACCTGCAGTACGACGCGGGTGACAAAGGCGCTTATCGTCACTACATGCAGAAAGAGATTTACGAGCAGCCAAACGCCATCAAAAACACCCTCACCGGGCGCATCAGCCACGGTGAAGTGGATCTGAGCGAGCTGGGCGCAAACGCGAACGAACTGCTCGGCAAGGTTGAGCATATTCAGATCGTGGCCTGCGGTACCTCGTACAACTCCGGTATGGTTTCTCGCTACTGGTTTGAATCCCTGGCGGGCGTGCCGTGCGATGTAGAAATCGCGTCTGAATTCCGCTACCGCAAATCCGCTGTGCGTCGCAACAGCCTGATGATCACCTTGTCTCAGTCCGGTGAAACGGCAGATACCCTGGCAGCGCTGCGTCTTTCTAAAGAGCTGGGTTACCTGGGCTCGTTGGCCATCTGTAACGTCCCAGGTTCTTCACTGGTGCGCGAGTCCGATCTGGCGCTGATGACCAAAGCGGGCACCGAAATTGGCGTGGCCTCTACCAAAGCGTTTACCACTCAGTTGACGGTTCTGCTGATGCTGGTGGCGAAGCTGGCGCGCCTGAAGGGCGAAGATGCTTCCGTTGAGCACGACATCGTTCACGGGCTGCAGGCGCTGCCGAGCCGTATTGAGCAGATGCTGTCTCAGGACAAACGCATTGAAGCACTGGCGGAAGATTTCTCTGACAAACATCACGCCCTGTTCCTGGGCCGTGGCGATCAGTATCCGATCGCGCTGGAAGGCGCGCTGAAGCTGAAAGAGATCTCCTACATTCACGCTGAAGCCTATGCCGCAGGCGAGCTGAAGCACGGCCCTCTGGCGCTGATTGATGCGGATATGCCGGTCATCGTTGTGGCGCCTAACAACGAACTGCTGGAAAAACTGAAATCTAATATCGAAGAAGTACGCGCCCGCGGCGGTGTCCTGTACGTCTTCGCCGACAAAGATGCCGGTTTTGTCAGTAACGACAACATGCACATCATCGAGATGCCGCATGTTGAAGAGGTGATTGCGCCGATCTTCTACACCGTTCCGCTGCAGCTTCTGGCCTATCACGTGGCGCTGATCAAAGGCACCGATGTTGACCAGCCGCGTAACCTGGCGAAATCGGTCACGGTTGAATAATTTTATATATTGAAGTGAAATAGCCCCATAAATCTATGATTGTGGGGCTATTTTTTGATCGGTAAATATAAATTTCCTCTGAAAATATAATTCGGAAATAATATAGATATATAAATCCGAGTAGAATCAATCCTGTTATTTTTAAATATAATATTATATTGAGACCTCATTTTATCCTGATTTATTCCATATTCAGCGGGCGAGAATAATAGAATAATATTTCTTCTTGTTATTTTTTATTTTAAAGCGTTTAATGCTCTTCGCTTGTATGCCCTGAAGTATTTATCAGGGAAATAGTATTTTGCAATATATA
Organism: Enterobacter cloacae complex sp. ECC445; assembly: GCF_021892025.1. NCBI lineage: Bacteria > Pseudomonadati > Pseudomonadota > Gammaproteobacteria > Enterobacterales > Enterobacteriaceae > Enterobacter > Enterobacter cloacae complex sp. ECC445. The sequence goes on from NZ_JAKLRZ010000035.1 coordinate 29,967, forward strand.
ATTCAGGATGGTGTTGTAATGAAAGGAAATACGTTAAAGAGCATGATTGTGCTCTCCTCTATATTTTTTGGTGCGCAGGCATACGCGGCCAATGGTAATGGTACTATCCATTTCACGGGCGAAATTATCGATAGTACCTGTGAGGTGTCTACCGGTACTAAAAACCAAACCGTTGATTTAGGCAAAGTCAATAAATCAACGTTTACCGGCGTGGGGTCAATGGCGTCGGTTCAGGCATTCCAGATCGATCTGCTGAACTGCCCGGATACTTACAAAAAAGCCAGCGCCCGTTTTGACGGAACCGAAGACGGCGACGGGTACCTGAAGCTGTCCTCAGGCGGGGCGAGTGGCGTTGCGATTGCAATTTATAACCGCGCCGATAACAGCCAGCTTAAGCTCTACAATCAGTCAACACCTGCCAGTATTTCATCTGGCAAGGCGTCATTGCCCTTTATGGCTCGCTATATCGCCACGTCTGCAACCGTAACGGCGGGCACTGCCAATGCGGATTCGGAATTTACGATTACATACAGTAATTAATTCCTTCAGTCTTTTTCTGTAAAAAAACAATCAGGCCTGGCGAGGCAGGGTTTGTTACGCCCTTTCATCGGGAATTATCCAGGCCTGTTACAGGATATAATATGCGCAGGCGTTTTATAATTTTATTTGTTGCTCTACTTTTCTCATTCGGTACCGGGACGTCAAGTGCCGGAATAGTTATTGGTGGCACCCGCGTAATCTTCCCTGGAAATAAAGCAGACACGACTATTTCTGTCTTAAATAAAGATACGGCACTGCCTTACCTTCTTCAGTCGTGGGTGGAGCCTTTTAACACTGCGGATAAGCACCAGCCGCCGTTTACGGTTATCCCTCCCATCTCCCGCCTGGAGCCCGGCCAGGAGCGCGTACTGCGTATCATTAAGACTCAGGGCGAATTACCGTCTGACAGGGAGTCCGTGTTTTGGCTGAACATTAAAAATATTCCGCCGTCGACAACCGAAGAGAGCAGCAAGCTGGAAATTGCCATCAAAACGCGCATTAAACTCTTCTGGCGTCCAGCGGGTGTCAAGGAAACGCCTGAAACAGCCGCGCTGAAAGTAAAATGGCAACGCCAGGGCAGCATGCTGGTGGTCACCAACCCAACGGCCATCCACGTCAATGTGATCGACGTGGCTATTGATGGCAAACCGCTCGACCTGGCGATGATTATGCCGTTTGAGACACGTCGGCTGGCGCTGCCTGCCGGCATGAGCAAAACGCTCACCTGGCACAGTATTAATGATTACGGCGCGATTAGCGACGCCATTCAGCAACCTCTTTAACCGCGGCGGGGTTGCTTGCGTTGAAACGTTCTCACTATTTGGTTTTATCCCTGCTGTGGCTGGGAGGAAGCTATCCGCTTCTCGCCAGCGCCGCACAGCCGCTATTTAACGCGCGTCTGCTGGAGCTAGATCGGCCCATTGAGGTCGACATTAGCCAGTTCAATCGTCCGGATAATCTGCCTGAAGGGGAATATCAGGTTGATATCTATGTTAACGATCGGTTCATTGAGCGCAGGGCGGTGCGTTTTTTCCGCCGCGATCCTGAGAGTGCGTTGGCACCTTGTTTTGTGGATGTCAAAAACACGCTGGCGACGTTTGGGCTGAAAGTGAACGCGATTAAACAGCTGGATACGGTGAACGCTGAAGGTTGTGAACCGGTCCCGGTGCTGCCTGGCGCGAAATGGTCGCTGGACAGCGAAAAGCTCGCGCTGAAGGCGTCTATCCCTCAGGTCTATCTGGACGCCACGGCGCGTGACGCCATATCGCCTTCGCGCTGGGATCCGGGGATTGACGCTTTGATGCTGAACTACGATTTCTCCACGACCCAGACGCTGAAGTCAGACTATGACAGTGACGATCTCTACTACCTGAATTTACGCAGCGGCGTGAACATTGGCGGATGGCGGCTGCGTAACTATAGCGCCTTAAATGCGGTCAACAGCCGCGGTAATGTTCGTTCGCTGAGTACGTACTTACAGCATGATATTGCCAGCCTGCGCAGTCAGGCCATGGCAGGCGATACGTGGACCGCGAGCGATCTCTTCGACAGTTCACAGGTACGCGGCGTGCGTCTGTACACCGACAGCGACATGCTCCCCGATAGCCAGAACGGTTTTGCACCGGTGGTGCGCGGCGTGGCGAAAACGAACGCCGTAATCACCATCCGTCAGAACGGCTACATGATTTATCAGTCGGCGGTGCCGCAGGGGCCATTTGCGTTGACCGATCTCAATACCACCTCAAGCGGCGGAGATCTGGACGTCACCATTAAAGAGGAAGACGGCAGCGAACAGCACTTTGTTCAACCTTACGCTTCGCTGGCGATTTTGCGTCGTGAGGGGCAGACGGATGTGGACATCAGTATCGGTCAGCGTCGTGATAACGATCGGTTTATGCCAGAGGTGATGCAGGCGCAGGTATTGCACGGGATGGCATGGGGTATGACGCTTTATGGTGGCACGCAGCTGGCAGACGATTACAGCGCGTTTGCCGCCGGTATTGGTAAAGATCTCGGCAACATTGGCGCTATTTCGATGGATATTACCCATGCCCGGTCGCACTTTACGGACGATGACGAGCAGGGGCAATCCTGGCGTTTTCTGTACTCAAAAACGTTCGACGTCAGCAATACCAGCCTGCGTATTGTAGGCTATCGCTATTCAACGGAAGGGTTTTACACCCTGGGCGAATGGGCATCGCGCACGGGCGATAGCGATAACTTCTGGCAGACGGGCAACCGCCGCAGCCGGGTAGAAGGCACCTGGACCCAACCGTTTTCCGAGGGATACGGTAATGTCTATCTTACGCTGAGCCGGGAGCAATTCTGGCGTACGGACGATGTGCAGCGCCTGGTTCAGATAGGCTACAGCAACAGCTGGAAGCAGATCGTGTGGAACCTGTCGTGGAACTATACCGATACGGTGTCTGACAGCATGGGAGAGTGGCAGCAAGAAGACGAAAGCGAGCATATCGTTATGCTGTCGCTGTCTCTGCCGCTTTCGGACTGGTTACCCAACAGCTACGCCAACTACAACTACGCCCATAGTAACCATGGCACACCTTCACACCAGATTGGGCTGAACGGCAATCTGCTCGACGATAACAATCTGAGCTGGAACATACAGCAGTCCGTGTATGAAAACCGCGGCACCTCGGCGGGAAATGCGGGTCTGGTCTGGGATGCGTCCTACGGATCGCTAAAGACAAATTATGCCTGGAGCGACGAAAGCCAAAACCTGAACTACGGCATCAGCGGCGGCATATTGATCCACGACGAAGGTATCACCTTCTCGCAGGAGATGGGCGAAACGGTGGCGCTGATCAAAGCGCCTGGCGCGGCAGGGTTATCGGTAGATAACGCCAGCGGCGTCGCCACCGACTGGCGCGGCTACACCGTGAAGACGCAGCTTTCACCCTACGATGAGAACCGTATTGCGCTTCAGAATAAGGATTTTGTTTCAGGCAACGTTGAGCTGGAACGCAGCGTGCAAAACCTGGTGCCTACGCGTGGCGCGGTGGTGAAAGCCGAGTTTGTTACTCACATCGGCTATCGGGTGCTGTTTAGCGTTTCACTTGCGAACGGCAAGCCTGCGCCGTTTGGCGCGGTGGGTACCGCTGCGCTTGATGTGGGAAGCGCAACGGGGATTGTCGGTGACAAAGGTGAACTCTATCTCGCCGGGATGCCTGAATCGGGGCAATTTTCACTCACGCTCAGCAGCGGCAAGCTCTGTCTGGCTGATTATCACATCCATCAGAAACCTGATTCCGGACTGGTGCAACTGCCCGTCATTTGTCGATAAAGGATAAGAATGAAACCGCACTTCTGGCTTTTTACGCTCTTTTTTTGCTGCTTTTTTTTACAGGCGGCGCCTACCGGTTACTGCGTGCCGGACAACGGCAAATACCATAACTATTTCACTGTCGCGGAACAATTAACGACGCTTGATAACCTTGTTGGTATGCAGCATATGATCGATATGAATAACTCAACGACCTCGTTTAAAGGAACGTGTTACTGCCTGACGGGGAAAAATGAAAGTTACGATCATGCTTACATCACCAGCGTGGTTAATCCAGCCCTGCAGCCCAGCGCGAGCAGAAACAATATCTCCTATTATTATCTCAATAAGTATCTTGATATCGGTTTGCAAATCTACATTCTTGGCGTTGGCTACACCACCGTTCCCTTCGATCACCTGCCAAATGACATTGGGGGAACGTACCGGTGTCATAATGGCGTCAGTTCGCAAACCACGTTTTACAGCGGCGGATCGGGCTTTATTTATCTGTATGTCAAAAAACAGTTTACCGGCACGATCGCCATACCGTCGATGGTCATGGCCAATATCTACGCCACTATCGATCCCCGTACCGTCTCGAATGAAATCATTTCGGATGTGATTGTGCAGGGATCGGTCACGGTCCCGCAAACCTGCGAAATAGATGAAGGCCAGGCGATAATGATTGATTTCAAGTCTATTCTGGCATCTGAATTCTCAGCAAACCGGGGTCAGGCGCTGTCTTCCCGCAAGATTACCCGGCAGGTTAATATCAAATGTTCAAATATGATGTTTACCGACACTCTGGGGGCAACCTTCCAGGCCTCTGCCGCGACAGCCGACGGTACGATGGTGGTTACCGATAATCCTGACGTGGGTATTAAGATTTACGATAAACATAACAGGGAAATTAATGTGAACGGCGGCGAACTTGAGGCGGAAACGACGAAAATGCCCGTGACTCTTGAAGGCGAGACGCTGGGAACACTCACGTTTTCAAGCGCTCCGGCTAGCGCAACCGGATCCAGACCCGCGCCCGGTCCGTTCAACGCCACGGCTACCCTGACGATTGAAATCGGCCATTAATCCCACAACGGCTGTTTGTGACAGCCGTTGTCATATTTCCCGGACAAAACGGCGATAATGCAAAAATAAATGACAAAAAAATGAATGCTCGATGAATTAAGCGCTATATTTTTCATGTGGTTACACCTCTCTCTGTGTTTGTCATAAAACTGTCATAATTCGTACATTTATCTGTCACCTGTTTGTCCTATTTTGCTCATCGTAGCCACTAAACAATGATTTACGAAAATCTTGCAGGAGACATTATGAAAGTTATGCGTACCACTGTCGCAACTGTTGTCGCCGCGACCTTATCTCTGAGCGCGTTCTCTGTATTTGCAGAAGCAAGCCTGACTGGCGCTGGTGCAACCTTCCCTGCGCCGGTGTATGCCAAATGGGCGGATACCTACCAGAAAGAAACCGGTAATAAGGTTAACTATCAGGGTATCGGCTCCTCCGGTGGCGTGAAACAAATTACCGCGAACACGGTTGATTTCGGCGCATCTGACGCCCCGCTGTCTGATGACAAACTGGCTCAGGAAGGCCTGTTCCAGTTCCCTACCGTGATCGGTGGCGTGGTTCTGGCTATCAACCTGCCGGGCGTGAAGTCGGGCGAGCTGGTGCTGGACGGCAAAACCCTGGGCGACATCTACCTGGGTAAAATCAAAAAATGGGATGACGAAGCGATCGCTAAACTCAACCCAGGCCTGAAGCTGCCTTCTCAGAACATCGCCGTGGTTCGCCGCGCGGATGGTTCCGGTACCTCTTTCGTGTTCACCAGCTACCTGGCAAAAGTGAACGAAGAGTGGAAATCTAAAGTCGGCTCCGGCTCTACCGTTAACTGGCCTACCGGTCTGGGCGGTAAAGGTAACGACGGTATCGCCGCGTTCGTTCAGCGTCTGCCGGGCTCCATCGGCTACGTAGAGTATGCCTACGCGAAGCAGAACAACCTGTCCTACACCAAACTGGTTTCTGCCGACGGCAAACCGGTTAGCCCGACCGAAGAGAACTTTGCTAACGCCGCCAAAGGCGCTGACTGGAGCAAATCCTTCGCGCAGGATCTGACTAACCAGAAGGGCGAAGGTGCATGGCCAATCACCTCCACCACCTTCATTCTGGTGCATAAAGAGCAGAAGAAACCTGAGCAGGGCGCTGAAGTGCTGAAGTTCTTCGACTGGGCATACAAAAACGGCGGCAAACAGGCTAACTACCTGGACTACGCCAGCCTGCCAGACAGCGTGGTTGAGCAGATTCGTGCTGCATGGAAAACCAACGTGAAAGACAGCAGCGGTAAAGCGCTGTACTAACAGGATATATTTAACGAAGATGGCGGGTGGGGGGGGGGGGGGGGGGGGGGGGCGGGGGGGGGGGGGGGGGGGGGGGGGGGGGGGGGGGGGGGGCGGGGCGGGGGGGGGGGGGGGGGGGGCGGGGGCGGGGGCCGCGGGGGGGGGGCGCCCCCGGCGGGGCGCCCCCCCGGGGGGGGGGGGGGGGGGGTGTGGGTTTTTTTTATGGGGATG
>NZ_JAKLRZ010000036.1:0-15055 GCF_021892025.1 Enterobacter cloacae complex sp. ECC445
ACCACCCCGCGCTTATCCTGTTTTAAAAAAATTAATTTATAAAACCCGTGGGGGGGGGGGGGCCGCCCACCCCCCCCCTTTTTTTTTTTTCGGCCCCCCCCCCCCCCCCCCCCCCACCGGGCATATTCGTAAGACGTCTCATAAAGAAGAGTGATTTATGGCTGCAACCAAGCCTGCATTTAACCCTCCGGGTAAAAAAGGTGACATGATTTTCAGCGCGCTGGTCAAACTGGCTGCGCTGATTGTGCTATTGCTGCTGGGCGGCATCATCGTGTCTCTGATTTTCTCCTCATGGCCGAGCATCCAGAAATTCGGTTTCTCCTTCCTGTGGACCAAAGAGTGGGACGCGCCGAACGACGTTTACGGTGCGCTGGTGCCTATTTACGGTACGCTGGTGACCTCGTTCATCGCCCTGCTGATTGCGGTTCCGGTGAGCTTTGGTATTGCCCTGTTCCTGACGGAGCTGGCGCCAGGCTGGCTGCGACGCCCGCTGGGTATCGCCATTGAGCTGCTGGCGGCCATTCCGAGTATCGTCTACGGCATGTGGGGCCTGTTTATCTTTGCACCGCTGTTCGCCACGTACTTTCAGGAGCCGGTGGGAAATGTGCTTTCTGCCATTCCGTTTGTGGGCGCCCTGTTCTCTGGCCCGGCTTTTGGTATTGGCATACTGGCGGCTGGGGTGATCCTTGCCATCATGATTATTCCGTACATTGCGGCGGTTATGCGCGATGTCTTTGAACAAACGCCGGTGATGATGAAAGAGTCGGCCTACGGCATCGGCTGCACCACCTGGGAAGTGATCTGGCGCATTGTCCTTCCGTTCACCAAAAATGGGGTGATCGGGGGCGTGATGCTGGGCCTGGGCCGTGCGCTGGGTGAAACCATGGCGGTGACCTTTATCATCGGTAACACCTACCAGCTCGACAGCGTGTCGCTCTATATGCCGGGTAACAGCATTACCTCGGCGCTGGCAAATGAATTTGCGGAAGCGGAATCAGGGCTGCACGTCGCGGCGCTGATGGAGCTGGGCCTGATTCTGTTCGTTATCACCTTCATTGTTCTGGCGATTTCCAAACTGATGATTATGCGCCTCGCTAAAAATGAGGGAGCACGCTAATGGCCACTCTCGAAATGCAAGCTACCGCTGAACTGGCGGAATCCCGCCGCAAAATGCAGGCCAGACGCCGCATGAAAAACCGTATTGCGTTGACGCTCTCTATGGCGACGATGGCGTTCGGTCTCTTCTGGCTGGTCTGGATCCTCTTCTCGACGGTCGTTCGCGGGATTGACGGGATGTCCCTGTCACTGTTCACCGAAATGACGCCGCCGCCCAACACGGCGGGCGGTGGCCTGGCGAATGCCCTGGCGGGCAGCGGCTTGCTGATCCTCTGGGCGACGGTCTTCGGCACGCCGCTGGGCATTATGGCGGGTATCTACCTGGCGGAATACGGCCGTAAATCCGTCCTGGCGGAAGTCATTCGCTTCATTAACGACATACTGCTGTCTGCACCTTCTATCGTCGTGGGTCTGTTTGTATACACCGTGGTGGTGGCGCAAATGGAACACTTCTCCGGCTGGGCGGGCGTAATTGCGCTGGCGCTGCTGCAGGTGCCGATTGTGATTCGTACCACCGAGAATATGTTGAAACTGGTGCCGGACAGCCTGCGTGAAGCGGCTTATGCGCTGGGTACGCCGAAATGGAAGATGATCTCCGCGATTACGCTGAAGGCGTCCGTTTCCGGGATCATGACTGGTATCCTGCTGGCCGTTGCGCGTATTGCCGGTGAAACGGCGCCGCTGCTGTTTACTTCCCTCTCCAACCAGTTCTGGAGTACGGACATGATGCAGCCGATCGCCAACCTGCCGGTGACGATCTTTAAATTTGCGATGAGCCCATTCGCGGAATGGCAGCAGCTGGCCTGGGCCGGGGTGCTGATCATTACCCTTTGCGTACTGTTGCTGAACATTCTGGCGCGCGTCATTTTCGCGAAGAAGAAACACGGTTAATTTTTTACGGCGCGGCAGCTCGCGGCGCCGAATGAGGAAATGAGTCAATGAGTATGGTTGATACTGCCCCGGGTAAGATTCAGGTTCGTGATTTGAACTTCTACTACGGCAAATTCCATGCCCTGAAGAACATCAACCTGGATATCGCGAAGAACCAGGTCACGGCATTTATCGGTCCGTCAGGCTGTGGGAAATCCACGCTGCTGCGTACCTTTAACAAAATGTATTCGCTCTATCCGGAGCAGCGCGCTGAAGGTGAAATTATCCTCGACGGCGAAAACATTCTGACCCAGGCGCAGGATATCGCCCTGCTGCGCGCGAAAGTGGGGATGGTGTTCCAGAAACCCACGCCGTTCCCGATGTCCATTTATGACAACATCGCCTTTGGCGTTCGCCTGTTTGAAAAGCTCTCCCGTGCCGATATGGACGAGCGCGTGCAGTGGGCATTGACCAAGGCCGCATTATGGAACGAAACCAAAGATAAACTTCACCAGAGCGGTTACTCTCTCTCCGGTGGTCAGCAGCAGCGTCTGTGCATTGCGCGCGGTATTGCTATTCGTCCGGAAGTGTTGCTGCTGGATGAGCCGTGTTCAGCGCTGGACCCGATCTCAACCGGTCGTATTGAAGAGCTGATCACCGAACTGAAGCAGGATTACACCGTGGTTATCGTGACCCACAACATGCAGCAGGCTGCGCGTTGCTCCGATCACACGGCGTTTATGTACCTGGGCGAGTTGATTGAGTTCAGTAACACGGACGATCTGTTCACCAAGCCCGCTAAAAAGCAAACAGAAGACTATATCACCGGTCGTTACGGTTGATTCAGGAGCGCGCGATGGACAATCTCAATCTTAATAAACACATTTCAGGCCAGTTCAACGCAGAGCTGGAAAGTATTCGCACGCAGGTGATGACCATGGGCGGCATGGTTGAGCAGCAGCTTTCCGATGCGATTACGGCAATGCACAACCAGGACAGCGAGCTGGCGAAGCGCGTCATTGAAGGCGACAAAAACGTCAACATGATGGAAGTCGCGATCGACGAAGCCTGCGTGCGCATTATCGCGAAACGTCAGCCGACGGCGAGCGACCTGCGTCTGGTGATGGCGATCATCAAAACCATCGCCGAGCTGGAGCGTATTGGTGACGTTGCCGATAAAATCTGCCGCACCGCGCTGGAGAAATTCTCTCAGCAGCACCAGCCGCTGCTGGTGAGCCTGGAGTCGCTGGGCCGCCACACCGTGCAGATGCTGCACGACGTGCTGGATGCTTTTGCGCGTATGGATCTGGACGAAGCGGTACGTATCTACCGTGAAGACAAGAAGGTCGACCAGGAGTATGAAGGCATCGTGCGTCAGCTGATGACCTACATGATGGAAGACTCCCGTACCATTCCAAGCGTGCTGACTGCCCTGTTCTGCGCGCGCTCCATCGAGCGTATCGGTGACCGCTGCCAGAACATTTGCGAATACATTTTCTACTTCGTGAAGGGTCAGGACTTCCGTCACGTCGGCGGCGACGAGCTGGACAAGCTGCTGGCGGGTAAAGATCCGAAAGAGTGATTTTTGTGGCGAGTGGCGCTAGCGCTTACCCGCCCTACGCACGATCTGTAGGCCGGATAAGCGCTAGCGCCATCCGGCTTTGTTTTTTCAGCAAGTAATATTCCACCCGCGCGCCTTCCACAGCTCTGGCAACTGCGCCAGATCGGTAAAGGTGGTCACTTTAGGATGAACGATCGGCTTGTTGTGCGGATCGGCACAGAAGTAAAACACCTCCATCCCGGCATCAATGCCCGACTGCGCGCCCGCGGTCGAGTCATCCACCAGAATGCAGTTCTCCACGTTGACGTTCATCGCTTTCGCCGCATGGAACATCAGCGCCGGGTCCGGCTTCCAGCGCTGGATATCGTAGCCGCTGAACAGCTTTTCCGGAAAGTGGTGCAACATATTAAGCTTGCCGAGCGAGTGCTGCATTTTGCTGACCGGACCGTTGGAGACGACGCAGACTGGCACCGTCATGGCCTCCAGCAGCGCGTTTGCGCCCGGAATCACCTCCAGCTCCGAATCGAACAGGCGTGCAACCTCGGCGCGGTAGACGGGCTCCAGCTCCGCTTTCGCCAGATCCACGCCGTGTTCTTCGTTAATGATGTCGATGATCTCGTAGAGCTTTACGCCCTTAAAGCGCTTAAACACCTCTTCAAGTTCCAGCGTAATGCCAAATTCCTGGAACATGGTGACATACGCGCGGGAACAAATGACCTCACTGTCGACCAGCGTTCCGTCGCAGTCGAAAAATACCGCTTCAATTCCGGACATGCCTTTCCCTTTTAACCAGTTTAACGTTTACGTACGGCAGTTCACCGGCACGCAATCGTTGCCGTATAAGCAAATTCAATGAAAAAAGTATCACGTAACCGCCACTATTGTCGCATTTTGGTATAGGATAGCGACGAATTTTCCCTCCTTGTTCGGAAATTGATGATGAGTCAACAACACACTACCCAGACATCTGGTCAGGGTCTGCTTGAGCGCGTGTTTAAGCTGCGCGAGCACGGCACAACGGCACGCACCGAAGTGATCGCCGGTTTCACCACCTTCCTGACGATGGTCTATATCGTTTTTGTGAACCCTCAAATTCTGGGCGTCGCTGGCATGGATACCAGCGCCGTCTTCGTAACCACCTGTCTGATTGCGGCGCTTGGCAGCATCCTGATGGGCGTGTTCGCTAACCTGCCGGTTGCGCTGGCGCCGGCAATGGGCCTGAATGCGTTCTTCGCGTTCGTGGTGGTTCAGGCGATGGGCCTGCCGTGGCAGGTGGGCATGGGCGCCATCTTCTGGGGCGCGATTGGCCTGCTGCTGCTGACCATTTTCCGCGTGCGTTACTGGATGATTGCGAACATTCCCGTGAGCCTGCGCGTGGGCATCACCAGCGGTATTGGTCTGTTCATCGGCATGATGGGGCTGAAAAACGCCGGCGTGATCGTGGCGAACCCGGACACGCTGGTGACCATTGGCCACCTGACCTCGCATAACGTGCTGCTGGGCGTGCTGGGCTTCTTTATCATCGCGATCCTGGCCTCCCGCAATATTCACGCGGCGGTGCTGGTGTCCATCGTGGTTACCACCCTGCTGGGCTGGATGCTGGGCGACGTTCACTATAACGGCATCGTCTCCGCGCCGCCGAGCGTCTCAACCGTGATTGGTCACGTTGACCTGGCGGGTTCCCTGAACCTGGGCCTGGCGGGCGTGATTTTCTCCTTCATGCTGGTTAACCTGTTTGACTCCTCCGGCACGCTGATTGGCGTGACGGACAAAGCGGGCCTGGCGGACGAGAAAGGGAAATTCCCGCGCATGAAGCAGGCGCTGTTTGTGGATAGCATCTCTTCCGTCGCGGGCTCTTTCATCGGCACCTCGTCTGTTACCGCTTACATTGAATCCTCTTCCGGCGTGTCCGTAGGCGGCCGTACCGGCCTGACGGCGGTGGTGGTGGGTATTCTGTTCCTGCTGGTGATCTTCCTCTCTCCGCTGGCGGGTATGGTTCCTCCGTATGCAGCGGCCGGCGCGCTGATCTACGTGGGGGTGCTGATGACCTCCAGCCTGTCACGCGTGAAGTGGGATGATTTAACCGAAGCGGTGCCGGCGTTTATTACCGCCGTGATGATGCCGTTCAGCTTCTCGATTACCGAAGGTATCGCGCTGGGCTTTATCTCCTACTGCGTAATGAAGATCGGTACCGGCCGCTTCCGCGACCTCAGCCCGTGCGTGATTGTTGTTGCACTGCTGTTTGTGCTGAAGATTGTGTTTATTGACGCCAAATAAACAGCAAGCCCTTTTCTTCGAAAAGGGCTTTAGCGTTTGTTCCCTCTCCCACGGGGAGAGGGCCAGGGTGAGGGCATAAGGCAGCAACGATCTTACGCTTTAACCCGCTTAATATAATCCCCGAACGCCGTTAGCTGGCCAGAAAGATGGTCGCGCGTGCTCTGATCCACCACTTCACCCGTCTGCGGGTCGACCTTGTTCTGAATCACGCCACCCATAAACTCCGGCTTGTTCATCACCATCGCATCCAGGAACACAAGGATCTGGCGCAGATGATACTGGCAGCGCGCGCCGCCAATGGCGCCCATGGAGCTGGTCTGGATCAGCACCGGTTTGCCCGCGAGCGGCTGCTCAGGTAAACGCGACAGCCAGTCGATGGCATTCTTCAGGCCACCCGGAACCGAGTAGTTATATTCCGGCGTGACAATGACCACGCCGTCGGCCTGGCGGATCTGCTCTGCCAGCGCCTCAACGCTCTGCGGGAATCCCTCTTCCTGCTGAACGTCAGCGTCATACAGCGGAATATCGCCAATAGACGGCAGGGCGCTAATCTCCATTCCTGCTGGTGCCAGCTGCGGCAGCGTGCGGGCTACCATCCCGTTAAATGAACCTTTGCGCAGGCTTCCCAGTAACGTAACAACTTTCAACGTATCAGACATGATTACTCCTGTTTCATCATGATGACCCTGAATGGATCAGCTAAGGGTGAATGCTTTTTCTGCCGGTAAACTGGTTAAACGCATCAGGCGTGCGGCGGGCTCGTTGGCGCGCTCGGGCACATCAGGAAGGCTACGCCATCCCTGTTGGCTGTCAAATTCCCAGATTTTCATGCGTTCGATGGCGGGGGTCACCGCAATGGACCAAATGAGCACATCTTCTGCATCGCAGAGCGCTTCTACCAGCGTGGCCTGGGCGGCGCGCAGACGCCCGGAGCCCGGCAACAGCTGCAGCAGGCTGGCATCGTCTGAGGCGCATCCACAGAGCTTGCGAATGCTCTGGCGCAAGGTAATGAGCTGGGCTCTGGCTTCGACAGGATCGTTCTGGTTGCGGACCCACAGCTTCTCGTTGCTGGAGAGCGGATAGTCTTCATGGGCATTGCCCCCGTGGAAGCTGCGCGTCGCGCGCTGAAGTTCCATATCCAGCCCACAATCTCCTTCGGTGGTCAGCGCAACGCCAATGATATTGCCCGTGTAGGCAATCGAAAAACGGGGGAGATCCGGGTCGGCGAAGACCGGGCGGCCTTCGGGTTGGGTCGTGATGTCCGGCAGTTCGCTGGTGCCGTACAGCATAAACATCAGTTCCGCGAGAAGCGCCCGGGACGCTAAAAACCGCGACCTGCGGTGTTCCGGAAGCGCGAGTGCTTCACGGTGGCAGGCTGAAGAAATTCTTGCCGATACGAGACGTCCTTCCGTAAGTATCCCTCTTGCAAAGTGCGTAGCCATTTTTCGCTCCCTGATAATGGTCGTAATCGGTTAAACGGTTACATGATTATCGCTTAACTTGCCTCCTGTTTTAATCAGTAAATGGAAGTAAGAGAAGCCTTAGGACCGAACTTTACATTTTCTTAGGCAAAAATTGGACCGCTCGCACCGTACAGCGCCTTGATGGTCTCCCGCAGCCAGAGGATTTTTGGGTTATGGCTGTTCCGTTTATGCCAGATCAGCGTGAACGGCACGGTCAACTTTTCCGCCAGCTCCTCATCAATGGGAATGGGAAGCGCGATCAGCTTCCGCTGGTGGAGTTCATTGTAGTGGTGGCAGTAGTGCGGCGCGGTGGCGATATAGTGATGGCCGGGCTGCGCCGCCATAAACATCGCCTGTTCGAAGCCCGGCAGGCACATGGCGATATTACGTTCACGTCCCATCTCCTTTAGCACCTCATCCAGCGCCCAGGTGTCGCTGCGTTCCCAGAAGATGCTGATATGCGGGTAGCGCAGGAAGGTCTCCAGATTCCACTCTTGCTGAAGCGCCGGATGATCCTCGCGCAGATAGACGCAGGGGCGGTCGCTGAACAGGATTTCGTAGTCGATAAACCACGGCAGCAGCTTCAGCAGCTCGCGGGAGCGCGGATGCGTTTCTCGCCCGGTAAAGCCAAGATCCACCTCGCCACGCGTAATGGCGTCCAGCGAATCGTAATCCCAGTGGCGCATCTTCACCGTCGCCTGCGGATAGCGCTGATTCACCTGCTCCAGCAGGGTATTGAAGCGGATCAGCATCAGCGGCGTTTCGGCGGCCAGCACGAACGTCAGACCGCCAGGTGAATCATGATGGAATTTATCGAGTATCTGGTTGCCGATTTGCATCCAGTCAGCCAGATCCTGCTCAAGACTCACCGTCAGCGGCGTGGGAAGCAATCCTAACGGCGTTTTGACAAACAGCGGGTCGTCGAACCAGTCGCGCAGCTTGGCCAGCGATTTACTCACCGCCGACGGCGTCACGTTCATCCGCTTAGCCGCCTTGGTGACGCTGCGCTCCTGCAGCAAAAGCTGCAGGCACAGCAACAGGTTAAGATCGAGACTGCTGATGGGCTTCTTCATAATGCGCCGCGGGCTGGATGACCATAAGTAAGGTGATGCACAGTATGCTACAGCCAATCAGAACGCCGATCAGCATATTCAGCGCGTTAAGTCCGATGACCGCCGCCAGCCAGATCCACAGCGACGAGCCGCAGACCTGCGCTATACCCAGCACCGAGCTCGCCACGCCTGCCCGCAGCGAGAACGGGCCGAGCGCCTGACTCATCGCCACGCCAAAGCCAACCGAGAACCCGGCACAAATGAGCGTAATACCCACCAGCATCACCGCGTGTGAGGTGGCCGTCGCCAGGATTACGCCTGCTGCGAGGAACAGCACCTGAGAGGTCAGCATCAGCGTGCGCTGGCTAAAAACATTTAGCGCAAAGGGGGTGGAGAACGAGACGGCCATACTGACCATGGCGGTTAACGCCATCACCGTTGAATACTCGCCGCGATCGAAGCCCATGGTCTCCATCAGTAAAACCGGGGAAACGTTTACATAGGTGAGGATCACCGCCACGCTTAGCGTGGTGACGGCCAGACGACTGAGAAAAAAGCGGTTAAGCAGCTTCTCTGCCGGGTGAATTGTTGGGGTGTGACCGGTATTTTGCGAGCCCGGGTGGGTCTCTTTCAGCACGGCGATCGACAGGATAAACACCAGCGCGCCCATCGCCGCCATGGTCCAGAACAGGCTCTGCCACGGGAATTTCAACATGATCAGGTAGCCCACGACGGGAGCCAGCACCGGGATGATGCAGGTTATGCCGTTCAGCATCGACAGCACTTTGGCGCGACGCTGGGCGCTTAAGGTATCGCGCAGGATCGCAAAGGCCACCACGTAGCAGCCACCCGCCCCAATGCCCTGGATAAAGCGCCCGGTCAGGAACAGGGTGCTGTTTTGCGCCTGCGAGCAGAGAAGGGACGCCAGGGCAAAAATGATGGCGCCGGTTATCGCCACTGGCTGACGGCCCGCCTTATCCGCGATCTTCCCGGCAAACACCATCGACGACGCCATCCCCGCGAGGTAGGCGGAAAACGCGATGTGCAGCTGCGCCTCGCTGGCGCCCAGATCGCGGGCGATGTGCGGTAATCCCACCAGATACATATCAATGCCGGACGGATAAAGCAGAACTAATGCGAAACTACAAAACAGAAAACGCGCCATAGACCCCCCATAGATGCAGGCATGCAGGATAGGGGGTGAAAAGGGATTAGGCGAGTTGCCATTTGGACAATGGTGATTTCCCGGGAGGAAATCACCATTGCTTAGCGGGGATCAATGCAGAAGCTGGAAAATCGAGCTAACTCGTTAATCTATCAGCGATACGTTGCCTTGAAAATATGGTTATGGGCACATTCAAGGACACAAAAGCGGGATACTGCTTTGTTTTATGCGGTGCGCATAAAATTGTCCTCGATGTGATGTGAGGTTGATGTGCAGGGCGTTACACTCCAGATCTCTTCAAAATCCATGAGTACTGATACGTTTTTGCTTCTGGGATATGGCTACGACGTCTATAGCTTCCCAGATCTTTACCAGAGCAATATGTACATGTGTTGATGATATCAATATGTTCATCTTTAACACCCATGGATTCTAAAACTAATTTTCCACACATTGATAAGTCAAAATAAACTTTTGAACCTTCAGATAACGTACTGTGAAATAACAGGTATTCATTTTGGTTAACGATATGGCTTATAGATGTCTTCAGCAGATTGGCGTGGAAGTCGGAAGAGACTTCGTAACAGCATGATCCAATGTGAGGTCCAATGCTCACGCGAATATCTTCAGGGGTTATGTTGTTTTTCTCAAATTCCAAGATGCATTTTTGTATTATCCCGGAGGCTATTCCTTTCCATCCACCATGGGCTACGCAGATGCATTTCCCGTCAGATGAAGCCATCAATAAAGGTAAGCAGTCAGCAGTAATAACACCTAACCCTAAGTTATTTTTATCGGTAAACGCGGCATCAGCATCTGGTCTGTGTGGTAGTTTGCTTTTAAAAAACACTAGCTCATTACCATGAACCTGATTTATTTCAGCAAATGGTCCCCTGTCAAAACATGCTGATTCTTTGACGTTCAGGAATCCATGAGAAATGCCTGGAATCGAGCAAAGTAATTCAGAGCTATAAGCCATACCACCTCCTCCGATTAACGCCAGTTTACACACTATACCGCGCATGCTTATGCGGCGCGCATAAGACCACCTTGGTTATGAGGCGATAAGCATAGTTTTTGCGTACTGACTTGCGCTATAGTCCCCACGTTGCGGCAAAACCGCAACCGGAATTGGCGTTCCGAATTATCACGAGTGTCGGTAGCGATGTTTGCTGTGCTACTGGCGCGGCCTGCGCTCGCCCCTTCAATGGTGGCTCAGGCAGGGGCTTCGAAAGAAGCGCCGGGTCGTGATAACCGGTACGCCAACCCTGTCTGGGTCACCACCAGTGAGCCTGGCGTCTCCGGTGGTGGCGTTAACCTGCTTATCACGAAGCGGAGCGCTGCGTATGTGTCCTGTCCCTGTATTTCCCGTTGCACCAGCCTCCGCCGGAGGTATCTATGAAAATCACCGTAGAACAACCCTCAGCCAGAGAACTGGTCGATCGCTCGCGAGTCCTGGTGCATGTGATGCTCGAGCATCCTGATGATATCGGCCCGAATTATGCGTTGCTTCTCATCCTCGCCGATCAGCTACAACTATTAAGGGATGCTTTTGAAGAGGATGAGATCAGACGGCTTAGAGACGAGAAATTACCTCAGTAATTCTTACAGCGACCACAGCATCAGGGACAGATGTTGTGGTTGATTCCCCCACCTGTTTTTTCCTGGCTGGCTCCCCCATATTCTCTGAGGTGAATTCCATGGTCCCAGTAATGGCGCGGGTTGAAAGGGCATCCCCCATCTTTCTCTGTTAAAGCTGAATAATGTGGGGGGAGTCGAGTACCTGCCAGTGTATCCCCCACATATTCCGAGTTTCACTATCATTCCCCCGTATCCGGGAGCCGGATCTGTTCTCCATCGAGCACAATCAGTTGCTCGCGCAACAGCTTCTCCAGCCAGCGCGAAAATTTCTTCTCGACGTTAATTCCCTTTGCGCGTAGATCGTCGCGCAAGAGCGCGCGGGTACAGGGCTTATTCTGGCTGATGCGTTGGTTAATACAGCGCCATAGCGCCGTATGGTTGCGGGTGATATGAGGAACGCCGGATGGAATGCCACTACTCAGTAAGTCATCGTCTGGTTGCCGGGGCTCGTCGTTCAGTACCAGCGAGGTCACTGGTTCGCCATCGCTATCGGTATAGATAACGACTTCCTCAAGATCGTAGGCGGTGACTTCCGGCATCTCCGCATCTTTCATCTTTGTACAACTCAGGGTGATAGCGTTGCGACGTCCCTCGCGCCTGACGTTAAACTCGGCATCCAGCGCAGCCTGAAAAGCACTTGAACCGCGTGCGCCCCGTTCCTGATCCTTACCCGAGTGATGAACGATCATCATCGCTGCGCGCGTATGATACCGAATGGCGTCGCAACCCTGGATAAATGCGCCCATATCCCGCGCGGTGTTTTCATCTGAGTTACCAAAACAGCGGGCCAGCGTATCAAGGATGATCAGCCGTACCGGCATTCCGGTCATGTTCTGAATGTCCTTTGCCGCCAGAATCACCTGCTCGATGCTTCCCGGAGCGGCTGGAAATATCGGGCAGTCGACGCGAAACAGGTTATCGAGCGCCATCTCGTCATTAACGCTGAGTTCCCAGGCGCGGATCCGCCGCGATACACCGGTTCCTCCTTCTCCGGCGATAAACAGCACAGCCCCTTGATTGACTCGCCTTCCGCCCCATGACGTACCGCTGGCAATATGGCACGCCAGCGATACCGCCAGAAAGGATTTAAAAGAGCCGCCGGGGCCGTAAATACTGTACAGCGCCCCGGCGGGGATGAGTCCTTTCACCAGATAATCCTGACTGGTGTTAAACCCTTCCGAGCCCCGGCGCAGCGGAAGGGTGGTGGTGAGAGTACGGTCTGATGCTGTCATGACTTACGACCTGAGATTTGCAGGAAGCTGCTGGTTGAACACAATCCGGGAAATGGATTCACCGTAGTGACGGTAAAATTCATCCCAGTCGCTCAATGTGATGTCTGCAGGGAGAACCACACAGCCCTTCACAACCTCGGCAGCGGCGGTTGCATTCAGCAACCCGGTATTTTTCTCCTGACTGCAATCATTATCGCCAGCCAGGATAAGGTGGCATTCAGGCCACTGCGCCCGGAAAGCGATGGCCACATTTTTCAGGTTGTGTGCCGACAGGGCAGCAACGACCGGAAAATGATGAAGGCATGAGACCGCAAGCGCGGTTGCATATCCTTCGGTAATGATGATGCCTTCCGGTGGTTTGTTGTCCGGTGCCCAGGGTTCCGGTCTACCGTTGCGGCTCGCCTGATGTACCGGGCAAAAACAATCCTTCAGATGGCTACCGGGCAGAAGGTACTTTTTCCCTCCAGGATGAATGAACTGCGCACCTGTCAGCTGCGCGCCTGTATTTCGAATTGGCAATACCAGTGTGCCCGCCCCGAAATGCACGCCGCAGATTGTCCGGCTACTACGCTCAGTCAGAAGCCACTGGGCTCGTCGCCAGCCTCGCGTTGTCAGATACGGCGCTTCTCCGGATTCGCAATGACGAAGCAGTGTCTTAATACGCGATTCCATATTCAAAGCCTGTGATTTTTCCCTGGCTGGCGGAACCAGCGGTACAGGATCCATGTCCTGCACCATTCCGGCGGCCGCAACCAGTGCGCAACCGAAGAAGCGGGAAACCAGATCCAGTCCGTCACCTGCGCCGCACTGATTGCAGAACCATGTGCCGCGCCCCTCCAGATCATCCATCCTGAAGCGATCCTTACCCCCACAACAGGGACACGGACCATGCCGATGATTTGGTGGAATGAAAATGCCAAGTTGTTCAAATATTTTCGGCCAGTTATTGCGTGCCCGATCGGAGACGGCAGAAACGTAATAGCTCATGATTGCCTCCCATACACCTGCTGGATGTAGCGCCCTCGACCATCGCCATGACCAAGATCCATCGCAACCATCGCCCTGGCTTCCTTTATACTCAGCCCCAGTCGCTGGTAGTGCGCCATCGCCTCTTGCGCCCATGAATAGCGCAGACTGTGTGGTGCATAGGGGCCAGTCAGCCCTGCGCGAACTGCGCTGGCACGCCAGTAATTCATTGCGGCGCGCAGATCGGGTTTATTGAGCAAACGTCCCCCGCGTTGTGTCATCAGGGGGATAGCCTGGTTCAGGATGCTGCGTAGCCTTTCAGGTTCGAGCACCACCGTCTGACGGGAACGTGATCCTTTGGTGCCAAAAACCACCTGCAATCGGTTTTCTCCACGCTCTAACGCAGCGGCCCATGTCTTCAGAGACTGACAACACTGCACCGCTTCCTGTGAACGCAAACCCATTGCTCTGGCAAGCTCAAGCGTCAGAGCCAGCCCTTCATCCTTTTCATGAAAAGCAGACAGCGCCGACAACCAGCGTTCTGAGGTTAATGGCAGATGCGTTCCTGCCCGGCTGGCGTTACCCAGCCCGAGCGCTTTATTGCTGATGCGCTCCGATTGGGCAAATTTTTGACGTCCAGACTGAGCAAGGATGGTGCGCAGGGCGGCCATCTCGTTTTGTAGCGTGCGTGGCGTAATGCCTGCTTCCCGTCGCGCCATAACGTAGCTTTCGATATGTGACGATTTCAGATGCTGGAGATCCTGAATCTGGATATTCAGCTTGTGCAGATGCTGGCTTAAACGCCCGGCGATGCGGAGGCGATCATGGACTGTTTTAAAACTGCCGCCAGCCAGCAGGGCGAGTTTTTCCATGCGTTTTGTAAGTTTCGACATAGCTACTCTCCACTCAATTCTCCGACGCGCGGTTGGACACAGCGTGCTGTGCTGAACGATACCGGTGCGCCGGAGAATGCGCGGATGAGGTATGACGGGGTACGGTGATGCACGAATGCAGCCGCCTGCTCAGGCAGGTATATCCCCACAGGTAAAATAACCTGTCCTCCGGTATCGGTTCGGTAGTGCTGGTTTCTCCTCCTGGTAAGTGAATTTCTGACATCTGTTTGAGTGTCAGCCTGTTTGTTGCAGTGGATTTGCAGGCAGTAGCTGGGTTGAAGCTGATCTGCGCGCTGGCGTCACTTTCACTCGCTTACGCTCTTAAAAGTGACGCCGCGTTTTGCACATTCAGCAGGAAGTACGGACGCAAAGCCTTCGGCAATGCCGTCCGACTTCTCTACAGCGTTCTGTCTGTCGCTACGCTTGCAACAGGGTAGCGATAAAGGGTGTGGTCACCTGTATCGAGACAGGAGGTCAGTTTCAGACCACGCTTCGTTCCCTGGTTGACCGGGGGGGCTGACCGCCAAAGGCGCTTCTTACAGGTCGCAGTTCGTCTTAGAACAGGAAGCTTTTAGGGGTACTGCTATGAGTTGGGGATAGGGTAGATCTGGGGGAAGGGGAAAGATGCGGGAAATTGTTTTTAGAATTTAGAAATTTATAAAAGAATGGAATTATGATGTGCAAATTATTTATGACCCCAAAGGGTGGGTTTTTATTAAGCACAGAGAGGGTATCGAGCCTCTCTGTGCTAACTAAGATATTAAATAATTAATGCTCTCTCAATAAATTTCCGTTCTAACCTACTTAGTGTTTTATTTA
>NZ_JAKLRZ010000037.1:0-48922 GCF_021892025.1 Enterobacter cloacae complex sp. ECC445
GCGATGGTGCGGGACAATAAAAAATGGGCGGCAGATTAGTCGTCAGCTGTTGACTTTAAACACAGCTGCTCACCCCGACCCTCTCCCACAGGGAGAGGGAGAAAAGATCAGGCCAGTCGCGGATACGCATCCGCAATGGCGTCACCGGTAAATTGCGCCACCCAGCCTTCCGGGTTATCGAAAATACGAATGGCGGTAAAGTTCGGCTCTGAGCCCATATCAAACCAGTGCGGCGTACCCGCGGGCACGGAGATCAGGTCGTTTTTCTCGCACAAGACCTGATATACCTCATCGCCAATGTGCAGGCAGAACAAGCCCGCGCCTTCGACGAAAAAGCGCACTTCGTCTTCGCCGTGGGTGTGTTCGTTCAGGAACTTCGCGCGCAGCGCCTCTTTCTGCGGGTTGTCGGCGCGCAGGCTGATCACATCCCAGCTCTGATAACCTTTCTCTGCCACCAGCCTGTCGATCGCGTGCTGATAGGCGTCGATCACCGCGTCGGGAGCTGGATCGTGTCCTAAATCACGGTCAGCCGCCCAGCGTTCGAAGCGCACGCCCTTAGCGTTGAGCCGTTGGGCAATCTCGGCGGCGTCGGTGCTGTGCCACAGCGGCTGGCTGGCGTCTTTGTCGGAATAAACGGTCAATGCGCTCATGAAGGGATCTGCTCCGGATTAATCTCGTCAAACTGGTGGACCTGATGGTGGTGGCTTGCGCCGTCATCATCACCGCGAATCAGCTGCAGGGTACGAAAACCTGCCCGTTCAGCCGCGTCCAGCTCCTGATGAATATCGGACAGGAACAGGATCTGCGACGGGGCGATGCCCGTTTGTGCCGCAATGTTTTGATAAGACTGCACCTCGCGCTTGGCGCCGATGTGGGTATCAAAATAGCCGCTGAACAGATGAGTAATATCACCTTCGTCGCTGTAGCCAAATAACAGTTTCTGCGCGGCGACGGAGCCAGAGGAATAAACATAGAGATCAATCCCTTGCGCTTTCCATTTTTCCAGCGCGGGCAGCACGTCCGGGTAGAGGTGGCCGGTAAAGTCGCCGTTGACGTAGCCGTCGTGCCAGATGATCCCCTGCAGCGCTTTGAGCGCCGTGGACTTGCGGTCTTCATCCATAAAGGCAAACAGGGCGTCGATTAGCTCGCTGACGCTGGCGTGCGGGTTGCCGATTTCATCACGCAGGTTGTCCAGAATGGATTTCACCGGCTCGGCGTACTGCTGCGCGGTCACGAAGGCCGCCAGCCGCTCACGCGCGTAGGGGAACAAAACATCATGGACAAAACGAATATCGCTGGTGGTCCCTTCAATATCCGTCACAATCGCGCGAATCATACTCTCTCCAGTTGGCGTAAACGCATTTCACATTCAAACAGGAATTCCAGTCCTTCCAGATGACGGCGCGCTTCGGCCACGTCGCGTCCCCAGCAGGTTAAGCCATGACCGCGCAGAAGAAAACCATAATTAAGCGGGCGTTCCTGCGCGTAATGGGCGATTCGCGAGGCGAGGGCGTCGATATCCTGGTCGTTATCAAACACCGGGATGGATACGGTATCCCGATGCGTGGTCTGTCCGGTAAGCGATTTTTGCATCTCAAAGCCGCTGATGTTGAGCTCGGCTTCTTTGACCAGGCGGGACAGCACCGTGGCGTTAACCGTGTGAACGTGCAGGACGGCGTTGGCTTCCGGGAACAGGCGATAAATCAGCGTGTGCAGGCCGGTTTCCGCCGACGGTTTACGACCGGACGGCGCGCGGTTGGTGGCGATTTCCACCTGCAGAAAGTCATCGGTCGTGAGGCGACCTTTGTCTTTACCCGATTCGCTGAGCCAGCACAGATGTTCGTCCTGACGTAGCGACATGTTGCCGCCGGTGGCGGGCGCCCAGCCTTTGGCGCCAATCCAGCGGCAGGCGTCAACAAGTTGTGTGAGTTGCAGGTTGTCTGTCATTTCCTTTTACCCTCGCGGCCAGGAATATTCATATTGTTTATACCCGTCATACTTCAAGTTGCAGGTGCGTTGGCTGCATTCACTCACCCCAGTCACGTACTTATGTACGCTCCCGGGGATTCGTTCCCCTTGCCGCCTTCCTGCAACTCGAATTATTTAGGGCATAGACGTCTAAGCGTCTTGATTGCTAAAGACTAACATCGTGTTATAGTGGCAGCAACATAAGTATTACAAGCAGGCACGACATAATGAGCAATAACGCTTTGATTCCGCAGAGTAAACTTCCCAATCTCGGGACCACCATCTTTACGCAGATGAGCGCCCTGGCGCAGCAGCACAACGCCATTAACCTGTCTCAGGGGTTCCCGGATTTCGACGGCCCGGCGTATCTGCAGGCGCGTCTGGCTTACCACGTGGCGCAGGGAGCGAATCAGTATGCGCCGATGACGGGCGTGCAGGCGCTGCGGGAAGCCATTGCGGACAAAACGGCGGAGCTGTATGGCCATAAGCCCGATGCGAACAGCGACATCACGGTGACGGCAGGGGCGACCGAAGCGCTGTATGCGGCCATCACCGCGCTGGTGCGTGCGGGTGATGAAGTCATCTGCTTTGACCCGAGCTACGACAGCTATGCGCCTGCGGTTGAACTCTCCGGCGGCGTGGTGAAGCGCGTGGCGTTACGGCCGCCGCATTTCCGCCCGGACTGGCAGGCGTTTGCCGCGCTGCTGAGTGATAAAACCCGCCTGGTGATTCTGAATACGCCGCATAACCCGTCCGCGACGGTGTGGCAAAAAGCCGATTTTGCCGCGCTGTGGCAGGCGATTGCCGAACGGGAAATTTATGTCCTGAGCGATGAAGTCTACGAGCACATTTGCTTTGCTGAGGAAGGACACGCCAGCGTGCTGGCCCATCCCCAGCTTCGCGAGCGCGCTATCGCCGTCTCTTCGTTTGGTAAGACCTACCATATGACCGGCTGGAAGGTAGGGTACTGCGTGGCTCCGGCGGCCATTAGCGCTGAGCTGCGCAAGGTGCATCAGTACCTGACCTTTGCCGTGAACACACCGGCTCAGCTGGCGCTGGCGGATATGCTGCGTGCAGAACCTCAGCATTACCGCGAGCTGCCGCATTTCTATCGCCATCGCCGGGATCTGTTTGTGTCCGCGCTGAGCCAAAGCCGTCTGGAGATTTTGCCTTCGGAAGGGACCTACTTTCTGCTGGCGGACTACAGCGCCATTTCCGATCTGGATGACGTCAGCTTCTGCCAGTGGCTAACCAAAGAGGTGGGCGTTGCGGCAATTCCGCTCTCTGTTTTTTGCGCCGATCCCTTCCCGCATAAGCTGATTCGTCTCTGCTTTGCGAAACAGGAATCGACGCTGCTGGCGGCGGCAGAGCGCCTTAGCGCGCTCTGATTATTTTACCGTCCAGGCTTCGGAGTAACGACGGTCTGCAAAGAGTTCCAGCAGACCGCTGATCTGCTTGAGTCGAAGGACCTCGTCGCGGTCCATACCCAGTTCTTTGCCGATTTTCTCGTCATTCCAGCCAAGCTGAGCCAGTTCGCGGACGATATCGGACATCGCGTTAATCTGGTGTCGGCCTCTCGCCCGGTTATGGCGGATGGTTGCCGCCATGCGGTCGAGCTTTTTCTGCCGCGCTTTGCGCAGGCAGGTCACCGGCAGGTAACCTTTCAGCTGGCGCTTTAGTACCGCCCGGTGTGAACCAATCTCGTGACGATGAAAGCCGTCGACGATTTCATAATGCCGCGCATCGTTCTCCGTCACCACGATGGGCTGCGTGAAGCCATCTATCTCAAGTGATTTACAGAGCAGCCGCTTTTCCGGCGGCGCGACGTTATTGGGGTTATAATCATTAGCGGTAATCTCATCCTGCTTTATCCACAGCACGCAGTCGACGGGCTGCTCGCGAAAAGGGCTGTTTTCATGGATGGCCTGGCGAAAGGCATTGATGGCTTCAATGCGATTTTCTTCGGGAAGAGACTGAAGATAGCGCTCCATTTCTCTAATCAATCGTTGTTGCATAAGATCCCCCATTCCTTACGTTTTGACTTTATCCGTTCGCTGTAACGTTGATAGTGCTTTGGTTTGTTAGGACTGAATGAAAGGGCACGACACCAGTAGTCATTGTTGAGTAATACCTTGCACACCCGTCGCCAGGACGGAATATCTTTTGTCCCGATATCGGCCTCCTGGGCGTCGGGGATATCATCCATGCCTCTCTTTTGATACCAGTGCAGGTACACTGCAATTTTATTGCGGTAATGCTCTGCCGTCGTTTGCGGCATGCTGTCGAGCAGCAGCATGGCGTATTCGCGCCAGCTGAGCGCGTCGGGTTTAAGGATTTTACGGTGGCCATAAAAGTGATTGTCCTGACCTGCATAGATCCCTCCGCTGTGCACGCCGCTTACCCGCTCGCACATCGCCGCCCAGCGTTCGGGCTCAACAATATGATAAAGCCACAGTCCCTGGCGCTGTTCCGGGCCAAACGGCTCACAAATGCGCATGTAGCGTGGTGGAACGCCTGCCTGGAACATCAGATCGTAAAGAGGGTTGTAGCATCCGCCCGTTTTAGCGAACCATGTCCAGATGTCGGCGGTCTTCCAGTCGTAAAGGGGATAGATATACCAGGCGTGGCCGCCCGGGGAGGCGCTGGTCCAGGGTTTGTCATCGGCAAAGCGCCGCTTACGCGCGTTAGCGATAGACAAAAAACGATTGTAGGATTCATCGGCGCGAATGCCGACCATCATTGCCGCCGGGCGGTTTGCGGCAAACCAGTCTGAAAACGCGCGGACAAAGGCTTCAAACGTCATGCCATGCTGGTAGAAATCGAAGTCATCAGGATCGGTAATGGCCCCTGCGGGCGGCTGGCGCACCCATTGTTTACCTGGCTCCCAGCACTGCCATTCGGGGTTAAATTGCGTAAGGCCATTTTGCGTGGTGAGCGGTAGCGCAACCCACCAGCATTGCTCAATCACATCGGCGTATTCCGCCACCATGTTATTTATATGCTGAATGGTATAAGTGAACTGTACTTCCCAGTCGATAAAGAGCAGAGAGATTTTCTTTCCCATTTTTCGGGCCTGTTGGGCCGTCAAATGCAGCATAACGGTTGAATCCTTCCCGCCTGAAAATGAAACACAAACTCTGGGTAGATTCTCAAGCGTCCATGTAATGCGCTCTATCGCGGCCTCAAGGACATTTTGATTAAGCGGATACTTATACATTGACATAGCCAAACGCCTCCCTGGATATAAATACCTTTTGGGGTGTCAATAATGGAGAGAGAATAATAGTAGTGGAAAAAAAACGCAGGTAAATGAAAAAGAGAAATGATTTTGTTATCTATAAATACGGCTTATGTTTTAACGAAAAGTAAAGGGTTGTGATAATCACAACCCTGAAGGTTATTTTTGAGTGATTTGTTCAATAAACGTTGAGAAAATCGTATTGTTGAGCGCTGAACGGTTATAAATCATAAATACATCCAGCGGAGGAGGCGTGAACGTGACATTTACTTTCTTGAACCGCAGTACGTCTTTGTATTTTTCATATAATACTTCTGGCACGTATCCGATTAAATCGGAGGCGCTAATCATGGCCAGAATGGTAGACGCTGAATCACAACGGAAAATAACATTTTTTTCGGCATGCACTTCCGCAGACTGGGCGTGGTAGTTCTTGATGCCGGGTTCATCACTCATGAATAACGTAAATTTCTCTTCCTGGAGATCCTCCATTGTAACAACGTCTTTGATACGCGGATGATCCTCGCTGCATATTAAAATGACCTTAAAGGATGCATAAGGAACACAAATCATTGAACGGTTGTTAATTGGCGCCATTGAGAAGATAAGATCCGCTTTGCGGTACGCCAGCAGATCTTCTGCAGAATCCGCGCTCAGCAGCATATTATGAAGCTCTATTTCATAATTATGATTGCTCATTAATAGCGTGAGCGGAGAAAGCAGGTTTTGCGTCGTCAGGATCTGCGGGCTGTAAATCACAAAATTCTTCTTAAGCGTAGACGCATTCATGATGTTAATGGTCTGCTCAAGCTGATTGAGGTTTTGCTCAAGATGATGGTGAAGATTGACACCCACCGTCGTGGGGGTAATGCCTTTTCCCGAACGGATAAAGAGAGGATCGCTGAGCTGGTTGCGCAGCCGCTGCAGCGATTGACTCACCGCCGACGGGGTAATATAGAGCGTTTCTGCTGCCTTGCTGATGCTCAGATGCTGGTAGATACATTCGAAAATGACCAGCAGGTTGAGATCGAATTTTTTGAGGTCGTAGAGGTTTGCCATGTTTCATCCTGAGTGTGCTGCGGTTCGTTATCACATCACTGATAACTATAGAACTAAGTTAACCATTTACCATCCATGATAGTTAACTAACTTAATTTTTATTGAAAACCGACTTAATATATCATGAAAATAGATTAATGAAATAGAACTTAAAGAGTAGTTAAGATATTTTTATCTTGGAAAAAGAAAATAAAATTGAATATAAATGTTCTGATTTATATATCGACAGGGAATTATCACAATTTTTTATTTTTCACACCGATCTCGATGGCGACCACGCGACCTGCACCGTTTGGTAAAACCTATCGCAATCATAGATAAGATTACCCCTTACGTCCATTGCCCTGTGTCATTCCGGGTGCTGTAATCAGGGGGCTGTTACCGCCTTGATATAAAGGTAAGTAGAGCGCAACGCAACGCCAGCCCAGGCTGGCACTGAAAGTTCCTGTGGAAAGTTCAGGTATCAGGGCCGCCCACCAGGGCGGCCTTTTTACGTTTGGGCCTTCCATTAATTCAGTTCACCACGTTGTCTTGTTGGCGTTGTAAGGTTTGGCTGATTGATTTGATAAAGCATACGCATTAGCCCCGATGGATAAAGTTGGTTACCTTACACCTCAACGAAAACACGGAGGAAGTACAGATGTCTTTGATTAACACCAAAATTAAACCTTTCAAAAACCAGGCATTCAAAAACGGTGAGTTCATCGAAGTTACCGAGAAAGATACCGAAGGTCGCTGGAGCGTCTTCTTCTTCTACCCGGCTGACTTCACCTTCGTTTGCCCGACTGAACTGGGCGACGTGGCGGACCATTACGACGAACTGCAGAAGCTGGGCGTGGACGTTTACTCTGTGTCTACCGATACCCACTTCACCCACAAAGCATGGCACGGCAGCTCTGAAACCATCGCAAAAATCAAATACGCGATGATCGGTGACCCGACTGGCGCCCTGACCCGTAACTTCGACAACATGCGTGAAGATGAAGGCCTGGCTGACCGTGCGACCTTCGTTGTTGACCCGCAGGGCATTATCCAGGCTATCGAAGTTACCGCTGAAGGTATCGGCCGTGATGCGTCTGACCTGCTGCGTAAAGTGAAGGCCGCTCAGTACGTGGCTTCTCACCCAGGCGAAGTGTGCCCGGCGAAATGGAAAGAAGGCGAAGCAACGCTGGCTCCATCTCTGGACCTGGTCGGCAAGATCTAAGCCTGTATAGCCTGGCGGCGCGGCGCTTGCGCAGGCCTGCAAAAACCGTAGGCCGGGTAAACGACGTGCCACCCGGCAATTCATGGGCGCCCCCCGCGCCCATTTCATTCCAGCACCATGATGCAAGTTGCATTCAGGCCGCCCGCACAAGGCAGCTTGCATGATGACGTCTTAAGAGAGGGAAGAACAATGCTCGACACAAACATGAAAACCCAGCTCAAGGCCTACCTTGAGAAACTGACCAAACCCGTTGAGCTGATTGCCACGCTGGACGACAGCGCCAAATCGGCAGAGATCAAGGAACTGCTGGCGGAGATCGCCGAACTGTCGCCGAAAGTGACCTTCAAAGAAGATAACGCGCTGCCGGTTCGTAAGCCCTCTTTCCTGATTACCAACCCAGGCTCCGACAAGGGACCGCGCTTTGCCGGCTCTCCGCTGGGGCATGAATTTACCTCGCTGGTGCTGGCGCTGCTGTGGACCGGTGGTCATCCGTCAAAAGAAGCGCAGGCGCTGCTGGAGCAGATCCGCGATATCGACGGTGATTTCGAGTTTGAAACCTATTACTCGCTCTCCTGCCACAACTGCCCGGACGTGGTGCAGGCGCTGAACCTGATGTCGGTACTCAACCCGCGCATCAAGCACACGGCGATTGACGGCGGTACCTTCCAGAATGAGATCACCGATCGTAACGTGATGGGCGTTCCGGCGGTCTATCTGAACGGGCAGGAGTTTGGCCAGGGCCGCATGACGCTGACCGAAATTGTAGGCAAAGTGGATACCGGTGCCGAAAAACGTGCCGCGGAAGCGCTGAACAAACGCGATGCCTACGACGTGCTGATCGTCGGTTCCGGCCCTGCGGGCGCGGCGGCAGCGGTGTACTCCGCGCGTAAAGGCATTCGTACCGGCCTGATGGGCGAACGCTTCGGTGGCCAGGTGCTCGATACCGTGGACATTGAGAACTACATCTCCGTGCCGAAGACCGAAGGCCAGAAGCTGGCGGGGGCGCTGAAGGCGCACGTCAGCGAGTATGACGTGGACGTGATCGACAGCCAGAGCGCCAGCAGGCTGGTGCCGGCAGCCGTCGAAGGCGGTTTACACCAGATTGAAACCGCGTCCGGCGCGGTGCTGAAAGCGCGCAGCATTATCATTGCCACCGGCGCGAAATGGCGCAACATGAACGTCCCGGGTGAAGATCAATACCGTACCAAAGGCGTAACCTACTGCCCGCACTGCGACGGCCCACTGTTCAAAGGGAAACGCGTGGCGGTGATCGGCGGCGGTAACTCCGGCGTGGAAGCGGCTATCGACCTGGCGGGGATCGTTGAACACGTTACCCTTCTGGAGTTCGCGCCAGAGATGAAGGCCGACCAGGTTCTGCAGGATAAGGTTCGCAGCCTGAAAAACGTCGACATCATCCTGAACGCGCAGACCACGGAAGTGAAGGGCGACGGCAGCAAGGTGACCGGCCTGGAATATCGCGACCGCGTGAGCGGCGACGTGCACAGCGTTCAGCTTTCGGGGATTTTCGTCCAGATTGGTCTGCTGCCGAACACCACTTGGCTGGAAGGCGCGATTGAGCGCAACCGCATGGGCGAAATCATCATCGACGCAAAATGCGAAACCAGCGTGAAGGGCGTGTTTGCGGCAGGCGACTGCACCACCGTGCCGTACAAACAGATCATCATCGCCACGGGCGAAGGGGCGAAGGCGTCGCTGAGTTCGTTTGACTACCTGATTCGCACCAAAACCGCATAATAAAAGAAAGAAGACATGACCTGCAGTAGCCACCTCATCATGAGGTGGCTTTTTTATTGGTTTTTTTTATTCTCAATTATCATCGCGATCGAACGCTTCATGCGTTAACTCCCTGCTTAGATCAAAGAAATTAATAAGGCTGCTGATAATATCCCGTCGTTTTCTGTTGATAAACATTTATATTTAACATGAATGATAAAGATATATTCACCCCTTCAATATATGAGGCATTAACGCCCTTTGAAATAAAGGGATTAATGTTTCGTGATTTCTTTAACGCGGCGGATATGACATCGCGGTGCGCCTCGTTACGCTATTTTTTTCCTGAGAGTGAGGCCTGGCCGCAGGATGAGGCGTTAGACGTCGAGTATGACTTTAATGCGCTGTTTGTCGGCCCGGCGACGCTGCTGGCGCCACCTTACGCCTCGGTTTATCTGGACGAAGAGCCTCTGCTGATGGGGGCCACGACGCTGAGCGTGCGCGAATTCCTGCAGAGCATTGGGCTGTCCGTCACCGCGGAAAATAGCGTTCCCGACGACCATATCAGCTATGAAATGGAGTTGGTGGTGATGCTATTAGTGCATGCCAGATATTCACCGCAATATCATGATGCACTTGCCCGTTTTGTACGCGCGCATCTCGAATTATGGCTTCCCGCATTTATCGCGAAAATAACGGATTGTGCGAAAACATCCGCAATTAAATGCCTCGCCGTGCAGCTTAATAATTGGTTTGATGAATTAAAAGCGAGAATAATATTATGAGTATTGATAAAGGGCAGCTTAACCGGCGCTCCTTTTTAAAAGGACTGATTGCGCTGGGTACCGTCGCCGCATTACCCGGCGGGTTATTATCCTCCCGATGTGCCATGGCACAGCCGCCCATTCCGTTTAACCCAAAAACCTACAAAATTTTCCGGAATGCCTGTCCGCGTAACTGCTATGACACCTGCAGCCTAAAAACGTGGGTCAAAGATGACGTGATTACCTTCGTCGAGGGGGCAAGCGAATCCACCTTTACCCACGGCGCGCCGTGCGTGAAAGGGCTGACCTACCCGCGTCGCGTCTACTCACCCGACCGGATCAAATACCCGATGATTCAGGACGGGCGCGGCAGCGGTAAATGGCGCCGCATCTCCTGGGATGAGGCCATGCAGCGGATCGCCAGCAAGATGCTGGAGATCAAAAAGAAAGATGGCTCCCTGCTCGGCCTGGCGCTGACCAAATATTCCGGCAACCTGGGCGTAATGAGCTATGCCGTGGAGGGGATGATGTCCTCGCTCGGCTACACCACGCGTTTTGCCGGTACGCCGTGCTGGCCTGCGGGCATCGACGCGCAGCATTACGACATGGGCGACATGTGGTGTAACGACCCGGAAGATTTGGTGAAGGCCAAATACATCATCCTCTGGGGCGCGAACCCGGCATGGTGCTCCATGCACACGATGAAGTACATCTATCAGGCGCGCGAGAAAGGCGCGAAAGTGGTGGTTATCGATCCGCTGTTCTCGCAAACCGCCGCGAAAGCCGACCTCTATCTGCGCGTGCGTTCAGGCTCTGACGGCGCGCTCGCACTGGGTATGGCGCGCCATCTGGTGGATATCGGCCGCGTGGACCAGGAGTTCGTCAATAATTTCGCGCACGGATATCCGGAGTTTGAGCAGTACCTGCTCAACAGCATCACGGTAGAGTGGGCATCGGAAATTTGTGGTCTGGCACCGGACGTGATCCGCCAGCTTGCCGAGGAGTTCACGGCGGTTAAGCCTGCCACCGTCTGGATTGGCTACGGTATGCAGCGCCACGTGAACGGCGGCGCGAACGTGCGTGCGATTGATGCCTTTGTCGCCATGACCGGCAATATCGGCGTAGAAGGCGGCGGCGCTCGCTACGGCCATCTGCAGACCTGGGGCTATAACTACCATGCAATGACGCAGACACCACCGGTGGGTTCTGTAGGGATGGAAGGGGCATCAGGCCCGGTGGGCGAGTTCGTCAGCGATAGCGGCGAAAAGAGCAAGTACTCTGACCGCGCGCTCAACCTCAACCAGACCGCGCAGAGCATTCTGGACGCTAACGATCCGCCTATCCGCATGCTGTGGGTGGCCTGTAAAAACCCGTTTGCCCAGGACTTCGACCGCAACAAGATGAAAAAAGCGTTCGACAAGCTGGAAATGGTGGTGTGCGTGGATCAGTTCTTTAACGAGACGGTCCAGCATGCGGACATCGTTCTGCCTGTCACCACGACCTTTGAGCACTGGAGCGCCTCTTCGTCTTACTGGCACTACTGGCTGACGGTGAATGAACCTGCCATCAAGCCGATGTACGAGTGCAAGAGCGACCTGGATATTGCCGTCCTGCTTTCCCGTACCCTTAACAAAATGGAGCCGGGCTCATGCACCTTCCCGCAGGATGTTGACCAGAAAAAATGGCTGGATCTTGAATTCAACGACGGGCTGGCGAAGCAGTTTGGCATCAGCTCCTGGGACGATCTGCTGAAGGGGCCGGTGAAGGCCAAAATGCCGAGCAGCGCAGCCTGGCACGATCGCAAATTCAAAACGCCGTCAGGCAAGTATGAGTTTTTATCCGAGCGCTGTGAGCAAAACGGCCATAAGGCGCTGCCGGAATATCTGCCAGCCGCCGAAGGTAAGCTGCCGTTCCAGCTCTTTACGCCGCACCTGCAGTACGGCCTGCATTCGCAGTTCGTTAACCTTGACTGGATGCAGGTCTTCTGGCCGGAGCCCTTTGTGTATATCCACCCTGTAGCCGCTAAGAAAAAGGGGATTCGTGACCTGGCGACAGTGCGGGTATTCAACGAGATTGGCGAGGTCCAGCTGCGTGCCAAAGTGACCACCAACGTACCGGAAGATTTCCTGGTGATGTACGAGTCCTGGTTCAACAAGCTCAGCTATAACGTGCAGAACGTGGTGAAAGATACCCCGGCCGATATGGGCAAAATGGCCACCGGTGCACCGGGCGCGGCCATTCACGATCAGTTTGTCGATATTGTCCTCATTGCCAATGAAGGAGCGGACGCATGAGACGCGCATTTTTAGTGAACAGTGATAAATGTATTGGCTGCCGCGGATGCGCTATGGCCTGTAAGAGCTTCAACCAGCTCGAGCCCGAGCGTTTCTGGCGCTATGTCTATCCGCTGGATAAAGAAATTTATCCGCATGAGGAGCGTGCATTCTTTTCGCTGGCCTGTAACCACTGTGAAAATCCTGCCTGTCTGGCCGCGTGCCCGGTGGAGGCCTACACCAAACGTGATGATGGCGTGGTGGTGCATAACCCTGAACGCTGCATCGGCTGTAAAAACTGCATTCGTAACTGTCCGTATGGCGCGCCGCGTTTTAACGAAGAGACTAAAAAAGCCGAAAAATGCAGCATGTGCTACGAGCGTCTGGATATCGGCATGAATCCCGCTTGCGTGAACGCCTGTCCGGTGGGGGCGCTGACGCTGATCGACCTGGATGCCGATCCGCTGCCGAACAATGCTGTGCAGTATCCGCCGGGCTTCCCCAAAATGCCGCAGCTTAATCCTGGGACGCGCTTCATTTTGGCCCGTCAGCCGAAACAGCCGGGGGATAAATAATGGAAAAGTACGAACTGCCGTTGGTTATTTTTACCGTGCTGAGCCAGATGTCCGTCGGGATGACGCTGATGCTGACCTGGCGCACGCTGCGTGGCGAAGTGCAGGGCAACCGTCTTCACTGGCTGATCGCTGGGCTGATTCTCGGTGCCGCTTCCGTCGCCGCTGTACTGCATTTGGCGCATCCGGAACACGCATATAATGCGTTAATCAACCTGAAACACGCCTGGCTGAGCCGTGAAATTCTCGGCGCGACGCTGTATGGCGGCACAATTGGCCTGGCTTTTCTCACCAAAGGCAACAAAGGCGCAGCGCTGCTGGCATCCCTGTTCGGAATACTGCTGGTGGTGGTGCAGGGGATGACCTACGCCGCGCCGGCAATGCAGGCCATTGCCAACGGCATCACCATGATGCTGTTCTTTGCGACCGTTTGGGTGCTGGGCTGTGCAGCGACGCCGCTGCTCGGGGTGAAGGCGTCAACCGCTGCACTGCGTCAGGGGATTATCGCCCTGATGGCGCTGCTGATTGCTGCACCGGTACTCTGGCTCAGTGGCGGTACCATCATGAAAATGACCGCTCATGCCTGGCTAAGCTCGCCGCTCTATCTGGGCAGCCTGCTGTGCTGCGTCGTGGGAATGGCATTGTCGTTAATGCGTCAGCCGATGCAAAAAGCGGTGTTTGTTATTCTGCTGGCGGGCGTGGTGTTGAGTCGTCTGACCTTCTTCGGCGATACCGTCAGTACCATCGTCAATATTGGTCACCTGTACTGATAAACAAAACCCCGCGAAAGCGGGGTTTTTTGTGGGCGGTTAGCGGACCACCATCACCGGAATGTGGGTATGGCGGATCACGCTGGAGGCGTTAGAGCCCAGCAGATGGGTGGTAATGGAAGGGTTGCGCGAACCGATGACCACCACGTCGGCGTTCAGTTCGTTCGCCAGTTCATTTACCGCATCGCGTACGCTGCCGAATCTGACGTGCGTTTTGATCCGTGAAGGGTCGATGCTGAAGTGGCTGACCATGGTTTGCAGGCGCGTTTCCGCTTCATGCTGCAAATGCTCCTCGAAGCGACGCACGTCGGCGGCAAAGCGGTGAAGGCTCAGGCTGGCGGAGCCCGGCAGAACGTGCAGCAGATGGATAACGCCGTCCTGCTGCGCCAGGAACTCCGCATGGCGAACGGCCTTGTCGCTCAGCTCCATCTCAAAAACATCAACCGGCATAATGATTCTCTGATACATACCCGTTTCTCCTTGTTTATAAACACAGAAATCATTCAACCACAAAATAGTAATGGTTTCTGTAAGCGTTTCGTCAGTTTTCTTATATTGCTTACCGGTGGCGCTCAAGATAGAGCACGGCCGTGACGATAATCGCCACAAAAATCATAAAAATAAGTGTGATAGCCAGTATCTCACTCATGACCGTCCCCGCGGCACCAAAACAGATTAAGCGTGGATTAAGGCCATTTTGCGCGGTATAGGAAATTTGGGTGAATTTGCGGAAAGAGGATGCAGCTGCATCCTCTGTGCAACGCGGAGGCGCTTGTTCAGAAGAGGTTAACGCAGGTAATCGCCCGCGGCTTCCGGCTGGTAGAGCAACGCCAGCACTTCCAGATGAGCAGAGGCGCCGCCGGGCAATTCCCAGTGGATGGTATCGCCCGTGCGGAGGCCCAGCAGCGCGGCACCCACAGGCGCAAGTACGGAAAGCTGTGCGCTGCTGTCGGTCATCTGAGCCGGGTAAACCAGCGTGCGGGTCAGCTCTTCACTGGTCGTCAGGTTGCGGAATTTCACCTGGCTGTTCATGGTGACCACGTCATGCGGCATCGTTTCAGGCGTGCACATCTGCGCCCGGTCGAGCTCCTCATTCAGGGCATCGGCCACGGGAAGTGAGGCAAATTCTGCTTTTTCCAGCAGCCTGTCGATACGTTCTGCGTCAAGCTCGTTGATGATAATGGTAGGTCTGGACATTTTTACTCCATGTCGTTAATGCTGCGTCTAACGCAGAAACGGTTCCAAAAGAAAACCCTCGCCGTCTGGCAGCGAGGGTTTAACTTTCCCGATGATACTGGCTGAGGGCACAAGTTTGAAGTGATGAAGGTCACATTCATAGCCCATATGAATATTCGCTGAAATTTATTCAGTCTTCATTCCGGGCGGAATACGTTACGCTGAGCGTCCTGAACCCGGGCGTTGCCCATCAACGAGAGAGAGCTATGTACTTCTACCAACCGTCTCAGGGGCACGGCCTGCCGCACGATCCGCTGAACGCCATTATTGGTCCACGTCCGATCGGCTGGATCGCCTCATGCGATAAGGCCGGTCAGCTGAACCTCGCGCCGTATAGCTTCTTTAACTGCTTTAACTATCGCCCGCCGATCATCGGCTTTTCCAGCAACGGCTGGAAGGACAGCGTGCGTAATATTACCGAAACCGGGGAATTTGTCTGGAACCTGGCCACGCGCGATCTGGCACAAGCGATGAACCAAACCTCGGCAATGCTGCCGCACGATCGGGATGAATTTAGCTTTGCCGGGCTGACGCCCACGGCCAGCCTGTTGGTTAACGCGCCCCGCGTCGCGGAAAGCCCGGTGAATTTTGAGTGCCGCCTGTCGCAGTGCATTCAGCTTACCGGTGCCGACGGCACGCCGATCGATACCTGGCTGGTGTTGGGGGAGGTGGTCGGTATCCACATCGATGAAGCGCTGCTGGAAGAGGGGATCTATCAGACGGCGAAAGCGCAGCCCATCCTGCGTGCGGGTGGGCCGACGGCGTACTATGGCATCAGTGATAATGACCGGTTTGATATGGTGCGCCCGGGCGCGGATCAGTAGCCGGCTTTATCAATCACGAACTGTTTTCCGCAGTTACCAGGATGTGGCTGCGGAGCAAATGACGCCGCAGTAAGCGGGTTGTTGACGGTATCAGCCTTCAGCGAAATCTGCATCTCGGTCAGATAGGCCGGGTTGCCGTTGCAGGTCAGCTTGATCGCCTTAACGTTCTCCTTGCCCCAGCTTTTGGCAACGGCACCGTCAAAGTCGCTGCGGCTGACGGGTTTACCGTAGTTTTGGGCGAGGAATTTACCGACCGCGCTGTTTTTAACCTCCTGGTTCATCCGCACCATCGTGCCGAAATAGGCATCGGGGTCGAAACCAAAGCAGACGCCATGTTTGGCATATTCGTAACGTTCCAGGCAGGAGTTCCCGCCCGCGCCCGGCATCACGTCGTTAAGCTTCGCGGCAGCGGAAAGCGACAGCCCGGTTTCGGCGGCTTCGCATTTGCGGCTGGCCTTCACTTCCGGCATGTTCGGGATGGGCCGCGTGGCACAGCCGAAACGCATCCATCGGCGTTCATCCACGCCGCGTGCGGCAATCGATTTTGGCAGACCGGGCCAGAGTCCGTGAACGGTGAGAAAATCGGCTTTATTCTCGCGCTCTTTTTGCAGGCGACATTCATCAGGTTCATTACGGTTGCGCTCAACCATGCTCTGGCAAAAACCGGTTTGCCAGGACAGCGCCAGCACATAGCGATCGAAATCGCCATACTGCGTTGCCTTGAGCGGTTCCGACTGCGCGGAGAAGATACAGAGTGCAAGCGCCATTGCGCCAGACGGGATGACGATATCCTTCCTGAACATATGATTTCCTGATCGAATGAACGTGATTAATTTCTGGGAGTTATTAAAGCACAAAAAGCGCCCGCAGGCGCTTTTTGGATATCCAGAATTTCGCTTAGGCTGCGCCGGGGACCAGCACTTCCGTGGCGATAATCACGATAATCAGCCCGACCATAACAGGTACTGAGGTGCGTTTGACAACCTCGAACGGTGAGATTTTCGCCATCCCCGCAACGGCGACGACCACGCCCGACACCGGCGAAATGGTACGGCCCAGGTTTGACGCCTGCAGCATGGGAATGGAGAGATAGGCAGGATTAATACCGGAGGAGTGGGCCAGTTTCGGGATCATCTCAACGAAAGCGTAGAAAGGCGCATTACCGGAACCGGTGGTCATGGCCGCCAGCATGGTGAGCACCACCAGAACCAGCATCAGGATGATACTGGCCGAACCGAACGAGGTGGCGATAGAGATCAGGCTCTGGATAAAGCCGATCGTGCTCAGACCCTGGGCAAAAACGCCGGCGGCAACCAGCAGCATTACCACGCCAGCGAAGGCATCCGCCATACCGCGATAGGCCACTTCCAGACCCGAGAAGACTTTTTGCGTGTTAAAACCGCGCACAAACTCCAGCACGGCGGCCAGCAGCATACAGATGACCAGAATGGTAATGATGTGCAGCTGCGGGCCCCATTTGCCGTCAAAAATCAGCACGCCAATAATTGGCGTAAAGGGCAGGATGGCATAAAACGCGGGAGCGGTGGTGGTGATTTCACTCACGTCCATCATTTCATGGCTGATGTTTTCTTTCTTATCGAGATAGCGCTGCCAGAAGAAATGCGCGACACCCATGCCGACGATGGCAACAATGGAGATCGGTAGCGTGGTTTTAAAGGCGAAGTCGATGAGCGACATCTCTGCCGCCTTTGCTGCGAGCACAACGTCACCGGAGGTGGGGGAGAGAATAATCGCTGCCGGAGACGCGCAAATGGCCGCTGCCGCGCCGCGGCTGATACCGACGTTTACCATGACCGGGAACAGCGTCGCCATGAGCAGCACGCCAAGCCCGGTAGCCGACGAAACGGCCAGTGACATCAGGCAGGCGAGGAAATAGGCGGCGACCATCAGCAGATACGGCGAGTTGATGTATTGCAGGGGTTTGGAGGCCAGCTTAACGACCATGTCGTTGGCACCGATGTGGGTCATGTAGGCCGCAAAACCACACAGCATCATGATCATCATGCCCAGGTCGCCGCCGCGGCTCATGAGCAGTATCTTAATATATTCAACAATATCGGTCGCGGTATAACCGGTACTGGCCGCGCTGGCAGGTAACACCTGGTGCCCCATTATTGCGCTGATAATCAGCAGCGTTAAACCGCCTACAAATAATACGCCCGTGGCCGAGTAGCCTTTAATGATGTAGCGTGCGACGCCAACTATGACGACGACGCCAATAAGGAGCTCGAATAACGTAAGCATGATTTCCCCTGTATCTCTGCTGTAATGGAGCACAAAAAATCAATAAAAAAAGAAGGATGAAAATGTGCCGAATAATTGGTCTGCTCTTGCTGATTAAAATCAATAAACAGACGACTAGCGAACAGAGCAACCGCGTTTTGCCATGACCCAGACATTTATGTCATACGGCCCTTGACCGACAGACACGGTGCAACATGCCTCAATAATGATAACAAATTGTTAAGTTTCCGTGTTGTTTTGTATTTTATTGATTAAATGAGTTAAAAGCAAAAGACCACATTAAATGTGAGATTATTTGGCCGTATCGCCCGCTTTATTTAAGAATATTCCCGGAAAGAGGCTGAATAATTAGGAATAACGCCCATGCCGTTAAGCCTTCATTCAACTATTTTATGATAAACTTTGCCTCGAATACTAAGAATGGTAATTGCATTG
Organism: Enterobacter cloacae complex sp. ECC445; assembly: GCF_021892025.1. Lineage (NCBI taxonomy): Bacteria > Pseudomonadati > Pseudomonadota > Gammaproteobacteria > Enterobacterales > Enterobacteriaceae > Enterobacter > Enterobacter cloacae complex sp. ECC445. The sequence continues at coordinate 18,343 of NZ_JAKLRZ010000037.1, forward strand.
TGATCGTACGTAATACATTTTTCTCTATTTTGTTGTGTATTTTTGGGCAGTTAACGTTTTCTTCTGTTGCACAGGCAGAAGGCAACGCGACGGACAAAGGCTGGTTCTCAACCTTTACGGATAATGTTTCCCAGACCTGGACGGCGCCTGAACATTACGATCTCTATGTTCCGGCAATAACGTGGCATGCGCGTTTTGCTTATGACAAAGAGAAAACCGATAAATACAACGAGCGGCCGTGGGGCGCGGGTTTTGGTCAGTCGCGCTGGGATGAGAAAGGCAACTGGCATGGCATCTATCTGATGGCCTTCAAAGATTCGTTTAATAAATGGGAGCCGATTGGGGGTTATGGTTGGGAGAAGACCTGGCGCCCGCTTGCGGACGAGAATTTCCACGTCGGTTTGGGCTATACCGCCGGGGTCACCGCGCGTGACAACTGGAACTACATTCCGATCCCGGTGCTGCTGCCTTTGGCCTCTATTGGCTATGGCCCCGCAACGTTCCAGATGACCTATATCCCGGGGACATACAATAACGGAAACGTTTACTTCGCCTGGATGCGTTTTCAGTTTTAACTGACAAAACGTCGCGTTCTGGTGAAAAAACGCGCAGGTGTTGATTCATAAACGATAAAAATCTGTCAGCGAAAATTAACGCGACTTTAGTCACTTTTTCTCAAAGATCCGCTGGACAAAAGGTCCCACAATTGATGTACTGGTAACCGACACAGCATTTGTGTCGTTTTTTAATGTAAAGGTAATTTTGATGTCTAAGATTAAAGGTAACGTTAAGTGGTTTAATGAGTCCAAAGGATTCGGTTTCATTACTCCTGAAGATGGCAGCAAAGACGTGTTCGTACACTTCTCTGCAATCCAGTCTAATGGTTTCAAAACTCTGGCTGAAGGTCAGCGCGTAGAGTTCGAAATCACTAACGGTGCCAAAGGCCCTTCTGCTGCTAACGTAATCGCTCTGTAATTCAGACGCGTCAGCAAGAATTTCAAAACCCGCTCATCGAGCGGGTTTTTTTCGTTTTGAATCAGCCAAGCAGATACATTTTCAGGAAGCTGGCAACGATCAGCACGCTCAACAACACCATTCCTGCGCTCATCAGACTCTGTTTCATTCTGTCACCCTCGTTCAGTATTGCCTTCAGAGTGACAGAGAAAAATTAAGCCAACATTAACGGTTCGGCTGTTAATGCGCGGTTGCGGAGGAAAATAGCCAAAATGCGATCCCCGTCATCACAAAAGAGCCGAGCATATTGATCGCCATATTCATCAGCGCCCAACCGATCCGGCCTTCCTGAAAGAGAAAAACGGTTTCCGCGGAAAAGGTGGAAAAGGTGGTTAACCCGCCGCAGAATCCGGTGGTAATTAATACCTTCCACATGGGGTCGATGTGCGTCATTCGGTTAAACCAGGCCAGCCCCATGCCGATGATAAAGGCACCAATCAGGTTAGCGACCAGCGTTCCCATGGGGATTGCCTGGTGCAGAGGGTTAAACCGCATGCTCAGGAACCATCTCGCAACGCTTCCTGTGCCTCCACCAATAAAAACTGCCAAAAGGAGTTGTAACACGCTAAATACCTGCTATTTGATGTGTAAGAGAAGCGAGTTTAACGCCGTTTAGGACGAGGGGACAAATATGTATGTGGCGGTAGGGCAGTTTGCAGTCGGGCCAGACTGGCAGGTTAACGCAATGCAATGTGTGAACCTGATGGTGCAGGCGCGGCAGAAAGGCGCGTCGCTGTTAGTTCTCCCGGAAGCGCTGCTGGCCAGGGATGATAATGACCCGGATTTGTCCGTGAAGTCCGCCCAGCCGCTGGAGGGGGAATTTTTACAGCAACTTCTCGCCCAGAGCGTGGGCAATACGATGACGACGATCTTAACGATCCATGTCCCCTCAGCGCCGGGACGCGCGGTGAATACGCTGGTGGCCATCCGCGATGGCGCCATTGTCGCGCGCTATGCCAAGCTTCATCTCTATGATGCGTTCAGCATGCAGGAGTCGCGGCGCGTTGATCCTGGAGACGGCGTTCCGCCGTTAATTGATATTGACGGATTTAAGGTTGGGCTTATGACCTGCTATGACCTGCGTTTTCCCGAACTGGCGCTCCATCATGCGCTGCAGGGGGCGGACGTACTGGTACTGCCAGCCGCGTGGGTCAGAGGGCCGTTAAAAGAGCACCACTGGACAACGCTGCTTGCGGCACGCGCGCTGGATACGACCTGCTATATCGTTGCGTCCGGCGAGTGTGGAAATAAAAATATTGGGCAGAGCAGGGTGGTTGATCCGCTGGGCGTGACGATTGCCGCCGCCGCGGAAGGGCCGGTTTTGCTGATGGCTGAGATATTTTTAGAAAGAATTGCGCTTGCGCGCCAGCAATTACCTGTTCTTCGTAACCGACGGTTTGCGCCACCGCAATTATTGTGATGTTTTTTTCAACAATGCTTGATTCACCTTGTTACAGATTGCTATTGTGTGCACGCGCTAAATGACCGTTAATACAGTCAGGTTTTGGCGCTGAATGCAGCCTGTTTTAAGTAAAGAAGGTATCTATGGGTGAGATTAGTATTACCAAACTGCTGGTGGTTGCCGCACTGGTTGTCCTGCTGTTTGGTACCAAGAAGTTACGCACGCTGGGTGGTGACCTGGGGGCTGCCATCAAAGGCTTCAAGAAAGCGATGAACGACGATGATGCTGCGGCGAAGAAAAGCGCCGAGGACGACGTCCCGGCTGACAAGCTTTCTCACAAAGAGTGACAGCAACGCCTGTGGGCTTGCGAAAAAAACCGGCACATGAGGCCGGTTTTTTTGTATTACTGTAAATGAATATTACAGCATCATTTAACTTCTTCGCCTTTTGCCTGCATATCGGCATGGTAAGAGGAGCGAACGAATGGGCCGCAGGCTGCGTGGGTGAAGCCCATCGCCAACGCTTCGGCTTTCATTTCATCGAACTCGTCAGGGCTCACGTAGCGCTGTACCGGCAGGTGGTGACGGCTTGGCTGCAGATACTGTCCCAGCGTCAGCATGGTCACACCGTGGCGGCGGAGATCGCGCATTACCTCAATGATTTCATCATTGGTTTCACCCAGACCAACCATCAGACCTGACTTGGTTGGAATATGCGGATGCACTTCTTTAAAGCGCTCCAGCAGTTTCAGCGACCAGTTATAGTCAGCGCCCGGGCGGACCTGGCGGTAGAGACGCGGCACGTTCTCCAGGTTGTGGTTAAACACATCCGGTGGCGTCGCGGTCAGGATATCCAGCGCGCGGTCCATACGGCCGCGGAAGTCAGGCACCAGCGTCTCAATTTTGATGTTAGGGCTTTTCTCGCGGATGGCCGTAATACAGTCAGCGAAGTGCTGAGCACCACCGTCACGCAGATCGTCACGGTCAACGGAGGTGATGACCACATAGCGCAGCGCCATGTCGGCGATGGTCTGCGCCAGCTTCTGGGGTTCGTTAGCATCAGGTGCGACCGGACGGCCATGAGCAACGTCGCAGAACGGGCAGCGGCGGGTACAGATCGCACCCAGAATCATAAACGTCGCGGTACCGTGATTGAAACATTCAGCAAGGTTCGGACAAGAAGCTTCTTCACAGACGGAGTGAAGGCCATTCTTGCGCATCGCCGCTTTGATCCCCTGGATACGCGAAGAGTCGGCCGGAAGTTTGATTTTCATCCATTCCGGTTTTCTTAACAGCGCCTCGCGCTCTGTAGCCACGTTTTTAACCGGGATAAGGGCCATTTTATCGGCATCGCGGTATTTAACACCGCGTTCCATCACAATGGGTTTACTCATAGCGTGCGTGTTCCAGTTGCGAATATCGAAGGAAAGCGTTTCAATTCAAGGGAATGTTGTATTTATCAACTATTTTTGAACGAACGACAGGCAGTATATCATTGAAACGGTCGTTAAAGCAGCCTGCCAGATCGCCAATTTGTAAAATAGTTGTTGTTTTGTGCCTTTTGCCCTGCCTGCTGCAGGGACTCGTGCTGGCTGAACCTGTCAGAAGGCCTGACGGATAATGCGGATGACGTTTTCCAGGACCGGATCGCGCAAGCTCAGCTTGTTATAATGCAGTGAAATCTCAACAGATTCCGCATTAAGCTGACCGAGCGGAATGCTTTCCAGCGGCCAGCATTTGCGTAGCAGGCTGAAGAGCCGTGATGGCATGACGCACAGCATGTCGCTGCTGCCGATCAGGGATGCGGTGGTAAACATATTGTAACTGCTGAAGCTTATCTGACGTTCGGGGAAAATTTCATCAATGCGCTGACGCAGGGCATGATTAGACTGCCCGTCGGTCATGAAGGACGAGTGATCGTAGTTGCGCAGGTTCTCGATGTTTAGCGGTTCGCTAAGAGCCGGATGCTGCTGGCGGCAAACCAGCACCAGGTTATCTGCATAGAGCACATTTTGCCCCAGCGCTCTGGCACTGAAGCTGCCGCTTTCTATGATCAGGTCCGTCTGGAACTGGGCAAGCTGAATGTCTGGTTCATTGAGAGGCACATTGCGAAGCAGGAGCTGCGGAGCATGCTCTTTCACGGCCTTGAAGATCGCAGGCATCACCAGCACACCCACCGACGGGGAGCAGCCGATGGTGATGGTTCTCTGCTTATCATAGCTGCCGGTAAGATCCAGTGCGCCCAGAATCGACTCCAGCCCCTGGCTGATGTACTCATGGAGATGCGTGGCGTAAGCCGTCGGCGTGACCCCCTGGCCCTTACGGATAAATAATGGGTCAGGAAATATAGCGCGTAGCTTCTGAATTGACTGGCTTATTGCAGAAGGCGTGAGATTAAGAATTTTCGCAGCGTTAACGATACCTTTATGGACATATACTGCCTCAAAAATAGTCAATAAATTGAGATCAATATTACGTAAAGTCCGAAAAATTTGCGGCTTGTCTTCGCCACCAGGTTCATTCAGTCGTTTGGCTGGTAAATTATTATACTCCACGCTTTCACTCCGTATACATTCACAATATGAATGATAGTTGAATTTATTTATTATGCTTGTAGAGATTCGTAAAGTGTTGGTTTTGTTTCACTTGTATATCAAAAACAAACAGTTGAGTGATAATTGCTCACGTTACTTATGCCGTGTTTGCTGTGCTTGCTGGAGGCTAAATAATATGTAGCGATAATATTCGAGCGCTTCGAAAATATAGAATCTGTGGATTATTGTAAAGTGCAAAAGCGGTAAATAAACAGTGGCCCGTCAAATTATCGAGCCCTGTTGTACGATATATTAAGCAGGGATATATTCGTGCGGGGGATTGTTAAGTAGTGCTAACACGTTCTTCAACAGCACGGGACGAATAGTATCTGGCGTAGCGGTTTTGACCCACTGGCACATTTGCGTCATTTCCATGCCGGCGTAGCCGCAGGGGTTTATGCGCTGGAAAGGGGCGAGATCCATATTAATATTCAATGCCAGGCCATGGAATGAGCAGCCCTTACGAATACGTAGCCCCAAAGAGCAGATCTTCATTTCCCCAACGTAGACGCCCGGCGCATCGGCGCGCGGGTGGGCGTCAATACCATATTCCGCCAGCGTGTTAACAACCGTTTGTTCCAGCAGGGTGACCAGTTCACGCACGCCCAGCTTTCTGCGTTTCAGATTGAGCAGGACGTACATTACCTGCTGCCCGGGCCCATGATAAGTAACCTGACCGCCGCGATCGCTCTGGATCACCGGGATATCTCCCGTCATCAGCAGATGTTCCGCTTTACCGGCCTGACCCTGCGTAAATACCGGCAGGTGCTCGACCAGCCAGATCTCATCTGGGGTGCTGTCATCGCGTGAATCGGTGAAGTCATGCATGGCCTGGGAGACAGGCTCATAAGGTTGCAGCCCGAGGTGACGGACCAGAATTTTATCCTGATACAAAACTGCGTCTCCGAAGACGAGGGACAAAAGGTGTGGGGGGGAGTATATCACAGCGGGGGAGAGGGGTTACCCGGCAAACCGGGTAACCGCAAAGGGATTACAGCACCATACGAACAATTTCGATATTGCCGAGCTCTTCGTACAGCGTCTCAACCTGCTCAATGTGTGTCGCAGTGATGGTAATAGAAACCGAGTGGTAGTTGCCCTTGCTGCTTGGTTTTACTGACGGAGAGTAGTCACCCGGCGCATGGCGCTGTACCACTTCAACCACCTGATCAACCAGCTCAGGTTTCGCCAGACCCATTACTTTGTAGGTAAATGGGGTAGGGAATTCAAGCAGTTCGTTAAGTTTGGTTTTCATGTCAGCTCCGGCGTAACGTCAAAAAATAATAACTCCCACGTCAGGTGGGAGTTATCAGGATACTTAGTATATGGGGATCAAAATCACACTTTCAAGTGTTCGATTTTTAACCAAACCAGTGGTGGAACATCAATTTAATGTAATCAATGATTTTGCCGAAGAAATTGCCTTCAGGAATTTCCTGCAGAACCACCAGCGGACGCTGATCGATTGTTTTTCCATCGAGCTGGAAGTTGATAGTGCCGACAACCTGGTTTTTCTGCAGCGGGGCGTGCAGCTCGGTGCTGTTCAGCACGTAGCTGGCTTTCAGATCCTTCATACGGCCGCGCGGAATGGTCAGGTAAAGGTCTTTATCAACGCCGAGAGAAGCGCGGTCGTTGTCGCCGAACCAGACGGGTTCAGACGCAAACTCTTTGCCTGCTTTCAGCGGATTCACGGTTTCGAAGAAGCGGAAGCCCCAGGTCAGCAGCTTCTTGCTTTCGGTTTCACGGCCTTTAAAGGTACGACCGCCCATCACGGCAGAGATCAGACGCATCTGGCCTTCAGTGGCAGAGGCTACCAGGTTGTAACCGGCTTTATCGGTATGACCTGTTTTGATACCGTCAACGTTCAGGCTGTTATCCCACAGCAGGCCGTTACGGTTGGTCTGACGAATACCGTTAAAGGTGAACTCTTTCTCTTTATAGATGGAGTATTCATTAGGGACATCGCGGATCAGCGCCTGACCAATCAGCGCCATGTCACGCGCGGAGCTGTACTGTCCGTCTGCGTCCAGGCCGTGTACGGTCTGGAAATGGCTGTTTTTCAGACCCAGCGCGTTCACGTAGCTGTTCATCAGACCCACGAAGGCATCCTGGCTACCGGCGGCAAAATCGGCCATCGCCACGCAGGCATCGTTACCTGACTGCAGGTTGATCCCGCGAATCAGCTGGGAAACAGGAACCTGCATACCCGGCTTCAGGAACATCAGCGAGGAGCCTTTGAAGACCGGGTTCCCGGTTGCCCACGCATCGTTACCGATGGTGACCAGATCCGATTCTTTAAATTTACCTGCCTTCATCGCCTGGCCGATAACGTAGCTGGTCATCATTTTGGTCAGGCTGGCCGGATCGCGGCGGGCATCGGCATTCTGTTCTGCCAGCACTTTGCCAGAGTTGTAATCGATCAGGATGTAGGATTCCGCATCGATTTGCGGAACGCCAGGGATCATGGTCTTGATATTCAGGTCATCGGCGTGAGCTGCAGAGAGCGCAGCCGCGCAAAGGGCCGTGGTCAGCGCCATGCGCTGCACAAAACGAGCAGAAAAAGTGGTCTTCATGGTCAGAACTACGACATCCGTGATGGAATTAAAAAAAGTGTCTTACTATAGCAAATGCTATTCAGGCAGGCATCCGACTTTAAGCATGAGTTTGTGAATGTATTTTACACAAACTGACAATTCGGATACCGCCGGTTAATTATTTCGCAACAGCGATAAATGACTGAAGCTGAGCTTCATTCTGCAGCCGCTGCTGCAGGGACGCAGCCTGCGGTTTGCTGGCAAACGGCCCCATCTGAATGCGCCAGACCGCGCCGTTCTGCTCAACGCGTCCGGGTACGCCAAACTGCTGGCTCAGACGCTGCTGATACTGTTTGGCCCGGGCCTGATCGCTCACTGCGCCTACCTGGACCACATAGCTGCCGCTGGCCGCTGCGGGTGCCGCCACCGCCGCACTTGGCGTTGCCGCTGGCGCCGTTACGGGAGCCGACTGGGTCGCTGGCGCAGCAACGGGCGCAGGGGCTGGCGCAGGCTCACTGCCTTCCAACACGCCCGAGGCTAAGGTCGTCGGTGCGCCCAGAAAGCCGCTGCTCTTTACCGGTGCGCCCGTTGAATCGTCGCTTTGCAGCGTGTCGTTGCTGATTGGGCGTATTTCTCCCCCAGGCTGAGCAGGCTCGGCTGGAGATGAAACGCTGCCCATTCCGCCATCCAGATTTGGGCGATCGGGAAGGGCATAGGTCTGCTTCGCTACCGTCGTACACGCGGTACCCGGCCCGGAGAGCGAACCGTCCTGCGCCACGATAATCGGGTCAATGCGGACTTTGGTGTTGTTCGAGGTGTTCAGGCGATCGGCGGACGCGCGCGACAGGGAGATCACCCGGTCATTCCCGTAAGGGCCGCGGTCGTTGATACGCACGACGATCATGCGGCCATTTGCCAGGTTGGTGATGCGGGCGTAGCTCGGGATCGGCAGCGTCGGGTGTGCCGCCGTCAGCTGCATGGGATCGAACGCCTCCCCGGAGGCCGTCAGGTTACTGCCTGGCTCGGCGTCATAAATGGCGGCAAAGCCTGCCTGACTGAAACGGGAAGGGTCCTGAACAATTTTATAGCTTTTGCCGTCGCGCTCGTAATCCTGATTGGCACTGGCATTCAGCGGTTCATAAACGGGATCGGCACCGCTGATTTCAACGATTGGGCCATTACACACCGCAGGCTGCGGCGGCGCGACGGTTGCCTGTTGCTGACCATCATCACTTGTGCAGGCCGCAAGTAAACTTGCCGCAATGCAGATCCCCAGCCACTGCTTACGCATTCCGATCCCCTTATTTTTATACGCTTTTTGACAACATTTTTCTGTGGGTATGGATCGACATCACGATACCAAACCCGGCCATCAACACGATCAGTGCCGAGCCCCCGTAACTCACCAGCGGCAGCGGTACGCCTACCACCGGCAGAATACCACTCACCATACCAATATTTACGAAGACATAAACGAATAAAATCAGCATCAACCCGCCAGCCATGACGCGACCAAAGGTCGTTTGCGCGCGTGCTGCAATCCACAATCCCCGCATGATCAGCAGAACGTATAGCGCCAGGAGTATTAAGATGCCCACTAGCCCCAGCTCTTCCGCGAGTACCGCAAAAATAAAGTCGGTGTGGCGTTCCGGTAAAAATTCCAGCTGCGACTGCGTACCGTGCAGCCAGCCTTTCCCGCGCAGGCCGCCGGAGCCAATCGCAATCTTGGACTGAATAATATGATAGCCCGCGCCTAGCGGATCGGTTTCCGGATCGAGCAGCATCATGACGCGCTGGCGCTGGTAATCATGCATCAGGAAGAACCAGAGAATAGGGATGAACGCCGCTATCAGCACCACCGCGATGCCAATCAGGCGCCAGCTCAGGCCCGACAGGAAGAGGACAAACAGGCCGGAGAGGGCGATAAGGATTGAGGTGCCAAGGTCCGGCTGCGCCGCAACCAGCAGGGTCGGCAGGAAAATGAGCACCAGCGCGATGGCGGTATTTTTTAGCGACGGCGGACAGACGTCGCGGTTGATAAAGCGCGCCACCATCAGTGGAACGGCGATTTTGGCAATCTCCGAGGGCTGGAAGCGGACAATACCCAGATCCAGCCAGCGCTGCGCCCCTTTTGAAATAGCGCCAAACGCATCTACCGCAACCAGCAAGATAATACAGAAGATGTAGAGGTAGGGCGCCCAGCCTTCGTAGACGCGCGGCGGGATTTGCGCCATCACCACCATAATGATCAGGCCCATCGCGATCTGGCCGATCTTACGCTCCATCATGCCGATGTCCTGGCCGCTGGCGCTCCAGATAACCAAGGCGCTGTAAACCAGCAGCGCCAGCAGGATCAGCAGCATGGCTGGGTCGATGTGGATTTTGTCCCACAGCGATTTTTTATTTGGATTATCCGTCATGATTATTGGTCCTCCGCCGCGGCGGCGGCCGGGTTTTCAGCCGGCAGTTCGGTGTTGTTATCACCCAGCATAATGTGGTCAAGGATCTGGCGCATGATGGTCCCGACCGCAGGCCCGGCACCGCCGTTCTCCAGAATCATCGCCACCGCGACCTGCGGGTTATCATAAGGGGCAAACGCCGTCATCAGCTTATGGTCACGCAGACGTTCGGCAATGCGGTGCGCGTTATAGGTTTCGTTGGCTTTCAGACCAAATACCTGCGCAGTACCGGATTTCGCGGCCACCTTGTACGGCGTACCGGCGAAGTACTTATGCGCGGTACCGTTCGGACGGTTTGCCACGCCGTACATACCGTCTTTCGCAATTTCCCAGAAGCCGGAATGAATATCACCCACGGGCGCCTCGTGCGGCTGGTTCCACGGCACTTTTTTGCCGTCTTCAACCGTGCTTTGCAGCAGATGGGGCACTTTCACCACGCCGTCATTGATGAGGATCATCATGGCCTTGTTCATCTGCAGCGGCGTTGCCGTCCAGTAGCCCTGACCGATACCCACCGGAATGGTGTCACCCTGGTACCACGGTTTCTTAAAGCGCTTCAGCTTCCATTCGCGCGTTGGCATGTTGCCAGAGCGTTCTTCTGAAAGATCGACGCCGGTGTAATGCCCGTAGCCGAATTTACTCATCCACTCTGACAGGCGGTCGATACCCATATCATATGCCACCTGATAGAAGAAGGTATCCGCAGACTCCTCCAGCGATTTGGTGACGTTCAGATGACCGTGACCCCATTTTTTCCAGTCGCGGTAGCGCTTATCGGAGCCCGGCAGCTGCCACCATCCCGGGTCAAACAGGCTGGTATTACGGTTGATGACGCCGGCACTCAGCGCAGAGACCGCCACGTACGGCTTAACCGTTGATGCCGGCGGGTAAACCCCTTGCGTCGCGCGGTTCACCAGCGGCGTGTTCGGGTCATTCAGCAGGCCGGAGTAGTCTTTACTGGAAATGCCGTCAACGAAGAGGTTCGGGTCATAGCTTGGCATAGACACCATGGCCAGGATGCCGCCGGTTCGAGGATCGGTGACCACCACCGCTGCACGGCTGCCCGCCAGCAGGGTTTCAATATACTGCTGCAGCTTAAGGTCGAGCGTCAGATAGACGTCATGCCCTGCCTGAGGCGGCACTTCTTTCAGCTGGCGGATCACGCGGCCCCGGTTGTTAACCTCAACCTCTTCATAGCCCGTTTGCCCGTGCAGAACGTCTTCGTAGTAACGTTCGATCCCCAGCTTACCGATATCGTGCGTTGCCGCGTAGTTGGCCAGCTTGCCGTCTTTATCAAGGCGATCGACGTCTTTGTCGTTAATCTTGGAGACGTAGCCAATGACATGCGTCAGCGCGGAGCCGTAGGGGTAGTAGCGACGCTTATATCCTTTTACTTCCACGCCCGGGAAGCGGTACTGGTTCACCGCAAAGCGGGCCACCTGAACTTCCGTCAGATTGGTTTTAACCGGAATGGAGGTAAAGCGGTGAGAGCGGGCGCGCTCTTTTTTGAAGGCGGCGATGTCGTCATCGTTAAGGTCGACAACGCTTTTCAGCGCTTCCAGCGTATCCTGAACGTTATCGACCTTTTCCGGCATCATCTCGATTTGATAGATGGTGCGGTTTAACGCCAGCGGGGTGCCGTTACGATCGTAGATAATGCCGCGGCTGGGTGCGATAGGCACCAGCTTAATCCGGTTTTCGTTTGAGCGCGTCTGGTAGTCGGTGAAGCGGACAATTTGCAGATTATAAAGGTTGGCGATCAGCACGCCGGTAAGCAGCAAAATCCCGGTAAAGGCGACCAGCGCCCGGCGCACAAACAGCGCGGACTCAGCCGTATAGTCGCGAAAAGAATTCTGTAGTTTCATCCGCTGCTTAATCTACCCTGGTCAGTCATTACTCGCGGTGATAGGGGTGGTTGGTAGTAATGCTCCACGCGCGATACAGGCTTTCTGCCACCAGTACCCGAACGAGCGGGTGGGGAAGCGTCAGCGCGGAGAGGGACCAACTTTGTTCAGCCGCCGCTTTGCAGGCGGGGGATAACCCTTCTGGTCCGCCAATCAACAGACTGACGTCACGGCCATCCTGCTTCCAGCGCTCCAGTTCGTGCGCCAGCTGCGGCGTATCCCAGGGTTTTCCTGGAATATCGAGGGTGACGATGCGGTTTTTGCCTGCGGCAGCCAGCATCAGCTCGCCCTCTTTATCGAGAATACGTTTGATATCCGCGTTCTTGCCGCGCTTTCCGGCGGGAATTTCCACCAGCTCGAACGGCATGTCTTTTGGAAAACGACGCAGATATTCAGTAAAACCGGTTTGTACCCAGTCCGGCATTTTGGTGCCGACGGCGACCAGCTGCAACTTCACGCATTAACCCCAGAGTTTTTCCAGCTCATACAGGCGACGGCTCTCGTCCTGCATAACGTGGACGATCACATCGCCGAGGTCGACAACCACCCAGTCAGCCGTCGCTTCACCTTCAACACCCAGCGGCAACAGCCCCGCTGCACGGGATTCCTGAACCACGTGATCGGCAATTGAAACAACATGACGCGTCGAAGTACCGGTGCAGATGATCATGCAGTCGGTAATACTGGATTTACCCTTAACGTCGATAGCGATGATGTCCTGACCTTTCAGGTCATCAATTTTGTCAATAACAAAATCCTGGAGTGCTTTACCCTGCAAGTTTTCCCCCTGGGGTGAATGAGATTGTAAAACGTTGAATTCGTAGCCAGACAGTATACCTGAACTCATGCCTCTGTCGGGACAAATGTCTCCGGCCGGGCTTTTGAAGGCGGGTATCATCCCACCCTCCGCCTGAGATTGCATCGCCATTTTTGTAAAACAATTTCTGTAAAGCAATGATCGGCGGGAAAGTCTGGCAGCGGAGAATAACAGTATGGCTTACCCTGTCAAGGCAGGATAAACAATAAGCCGCTTTTTATGCCCTCCGGCTATTCATCTGCGCTTTTCTGATACAAACCGTGACTGTGGATATAGGCCAGCACGGCGGCCGGCAGCAGATCGTCACATTCCAGACCCTGCTGTAAACGCTCGCGAATGAGGGTCGCAGAGATATCAAACCACGGCGTTTCCGCCAGATAGATCTTCCCGGCAGGCTGACTGTGAAGATCTTCAACGTTATCGGTGAGATGGTCTTCCAGCCACTGCTGATACTGCACTTCGCGCATGGTCAGCGGATAGCCGGGACGGCGGCAGACGAGCAGATGGCTGTTCTCCAGAATGGTTTCATATTTATGCCACGTGGGGAAGTTCAGCAGGGAATCCTGACCGATGATAAAAGCCAGCGGCTGGTCTGGTCCCTGTTCGGCTCGCCACTCCTGAAGCGTCTGCGAGGTCCATGAGGGCGTGTCGCGACGCAGCTCGCGCTCGTCCAGCCGGAAAAGCGGCTTATCGGCGATGGCCAGGGCGAGCATCTCTTTTCGCTGCTCGCTGGTCGCCTCGGGCTGCGGGCGGTGGGGCGGGACATTATTGGGCATGATGGTGACGCGCTGAAGGCCAATCAGATTTGCCAGAATTTCAACCGGCTTCAGATGCCCGTAGTGTACCGGGTCGAAGGTGCCGCCATACAGGGCCTGTAAAGAGTGCATACTATCCATCAATAAAAACGTCTGCCAGCGCCTTGTGGCAGAGCAGCAGTGAAAGGCTTTCCAGTTCCGCCCAGACCGACTGGCCGTAATCTTGCTTTAGCGTGAGCTCAGCGCGCATCAGAAGCTGTACCGCCTGACGAAGCTGTTCATGACTCAGGCGGTTGACGGCCTCGGTGGTCATTGCGCGGCGGTTTTGCCACACGCGGTATTTATCAAACAGCGAACGCAGCGGCGTATGGGCAGACTGACGCTTGAGCGTAATCAGCAGCAGTAATTCGCGCTGCAGCGTGCGCAGCAGAATAACGGGTTCGCTGCCTTCAAGACGCAGCTGCTGCAGAATATGCAGGGCGCGTTTGCTTTTTGCCGACAGCAGCGCGTCCACCCAGTGGAACGGCGTGAAGTGCGCCGCGTCGTAAACGGCCTGCTCGACGCGCGGCAAGGTCAGCTTGCCGTCCGGCCAGAGCAGTGAGAGTCTGTCCAGCGCCTGCGCCAGGGCCAACAGGTTACCTTCATAGCAGTAGCAGAGCAGCTGATTCGCCGCGTCATCCAGCTGAAGGTTGTGCTGCTTCGCTCTCGCGGCTACCCATTTAGGCAGATGCGCCTGCTCGGGCGTCTGACAGGTGACCAGCACCGCGTGCGTCGCGAGCTGGGTAAACCACGCCGCGTTTTCCTGTGCTTTGGTGAGCTTGTTGCCACGCACGATTAACAGCAGATCGCTGTGCAGCAGGCTGACCAGCGTGGCGAGCTGCTCATTCATCGCCGCGTTAGGACCGTTGTCCGGCAGCAGGATCTGAATCGTCTGGCGCGATGCGAACAGGCTCATCGCCTGACAAAGCGAGAAGAGGGCGTTCCAGTCGGTGTTGTTGTCCAGCTGGACGGTGTGGTGTTCATCGAAGCCCTGCGCGGCGGCGGCGTGCCGCACGGCATCAAGGCTTTCCTGAAGCAATAGCGGATCGTTTCCAAGAAGCAGATACGCCGCGCGCAGCCCTTCATTGAGCTGCGCGCGGAGTTGTTCAGGATACAGCCTGATCATCATTTACCCAAAGAGGTAGCTGCAGGAAGCGTGCCAGCAGCCGGTTTTTCAACAATGTCAGATCCTTGTTTGGTTGATGCTGCAATACTTGGTAGCTTGCGGATCAGCTGTTCCGCTGCCTTGTCGTACATTTCGTTGATGATAATCTGCTGTTCGGCATCTTTCGCCAGCGCCGTCTGCGGGTTATCGAAGAACGAACGGTACACTTTCGTGCTGATCGGATAGATGTCTTTACCCGGGATCAGAACGGCTGCGTTGACCGTCATTACCATCTGGTATTCTGCGGTACGACCGTCCTGGAAGATAGATGCTGTATCTTTGCCGAGAGACATCCCCAGGAGACGCAGAGACGGTACATCCTGGCGCAGCGTATCTTTTTCAATCAACTCAACGCCGTTAAGACGCAGCTGATTGCGAACTGCACGGCTGAGTGGACCATTCGGATCGGATGAGTCGAAAATCATCGTTTTCATCTCAGCAGGTACCGCCGTGGTATTGCGCAGGTGCCAGCCACAGCCAGCGGTGACAAGCACCGCCAGAGATAAGAGTATTGTTGCCAGTTGTCGCACGTTTCCTCCCGCGCTTAGCCAACGACCAGATTGAGCAGTTTGCCCGGTACGTAGATTGCTTTACGTACGGTAACGCCCTCAAGATATTTTGCGACCAGAGGCTCCTGGCCTGCGCGCTCGCGAACCTGTTCTTCGGTTGCATCGACCGCCACGGTAATTTTACCGCGAACTTTGCCGTTTACCTGCACCACAACCAGCGTGGTGTTTTCCACCATCGCGGCTTCGTCAGCCTGCGGCCACGGCGCGTTGTCAATATCGCCTTCGCCTTTCAGCTCCTGCCACAGGGTAAAGCTCACGTGCGGCGTGAACGGGTTCAGCATGCGAACAACGGCCAGCAGAGCTTCACGCATTAAGGCACGATCCTGCTCGCCGTCCTGCGGGGCTTTCGCCAGCTTGTTCATCAGTTCCATAATAGCCGCAATTGCGGTATTGAAGGTCTGACGACGACCAATATCATCGGTCACTTTCGCGATCGTTTTATGAACATCGCGACGCAGCGCCTGCTGATCTTCCGTCAGCGCAGCGGCGTTCAGCGCCGGAGCATCGCCCTGGGCGGTATGTTCGTAAACCAGTTTCCAGACGCGTTTCAGGAAGCGGTTCGCGCCTTCAACACCGGATTCCTGCCACTCAAGGGTCATATCCGCCGGAGAGGCAAACATCATGAACAGACGCACGGTATCAGCACCGTAGCGCTCAACCATCACCTGCGGGTCGATACCGTTGTTTTTCGACTTGGACATCTTGCTCATGCCGGTGTAGACCAGTTCATGACCTTCGGCGTCTGTCGCCTTAACAATACGGCCCTTCTCGTCGCGCTCAACGATCGCATCAACCGGAGAAACCCAGTTACGTTCGCCGTTCGCGCCAACGTAGTAGAAGGCATCTGCCAGGACCATGCCCTGACACAGCAGCTGTCTGGCTGGTTCGTCAGAATTCACCATGCCCGCATCGCGCATCAGCTTGTGGAAGAAGCGGAAGTAGAGCAGGTGCATGATGGCGTGTTCGATGCCGCCGATGTAGATGTCTACCGGCAGCCAGTAGTTTGCCGCATCAGAATCCAGCATACCGTCCTGATACTGCGGGCAGGTGTAGCGCGCATAGTACCAGGATGATTCCATAAAGGTGTCAAAGGTGTCGGTTTCACGCAGCGCAGGCTGACCGTTAACGGTGGTTTTTGCCCACTCAGGATCGGCTTTGATCGGGCTGGTGATACCGTCCATGACCACGTCTTCCGGCAGGATCACCGGCAGCTGATCTTCCGGCGTTGGCATCACGGTGCCATCTTCCAGCGTCACCATTGGAATTGGCGCACCCCAGTAACGCTGACGGGAAACGCCCCAGTCGCGCAGACGGAAGTTAACTTTACGCTCGCCCACGCCCAGAGACGCCAGCTTATCGGCGATGGCGTTGAAGCCCTCTTCGAAGCTCAGGCCGCTGAATTCACCGGAGTTGAACAGGGTGCCTTTTTCAGTCAGCGCCTGCTCAGACAGGTCTGGTTCAGAACCGTCAGCCGCCAGGATAACCGGCTTAATGGTCAGGCCATATTTGGTGGCAAATTCGTAGTCGCGCTGGTCGTGACCCGGAACGGCCATCACGGCGCCTGTGCCGTACTCCATCAGTACGAAGTTGGCGGCCCAGACGGGGATTGCTTCGCCCGTCAGCGGGTGAATGGCTTTAAAGCCGGTATCAACCCCTTTTTTCTCCATCGTCGCCATATCGGCTTCGGCCACTTTGGTGTTGCGGCACTCGTCGATGAAGGAAGCCAGTTCCGGATTGTTCTCCGCCGCTTTCTGCGCCAGCGGGTGACCTGCGGCCACCGCCAGGTAGGTCGCGCCCATGAAGGTGTCCGGACGGGTGGTATAGACGGTCAGGGTCTGGTCGTGGTTCTCAACGTTGAAGGTAATTTCCACGCCTTCAGAACGGCCGATCCAGTTGCGCTGCATGGTCTTAACGGTATCTGGCCAGTGGTCCAGCTTATCCAGATCGTTCAGCAGCTCGTCCGCGTAAGCGGTGATTTTGATAAACCACTGTGGGATCTCTTTACGCTCAACTTTGGTGTCGCAGCGCCAGCAGCAGCCATCGATAACCTGTTCGTTCGCGAGAACGGTCTGGTCATTCGGACACCAGTTCACGGCAGAGGTCTTCTTGTACACCAGGCCTTTTTTGTACAGCTCGGTGAAGAATTTCTGTTCCCAGCGGTAGTATTCCGGGGTACAGGTTGCCAGCTCGCGGCTCCAGTCATAGCCAAAGCCCAGCATTTTGAGCTGGTTTTTCATGTACGCAATGTTGTCGTACGTCCACGGCGCCGGAGCCGTATTGTTTTTGACCGCCGCGCCTTCCGCGGGCAGACCAAACGCGTCCCAGCCGATAGGCTGCAGCACGTTTTTGCCCAGCATGCGCTGGTAGCGCGCAATCACATCACCGATGGTGTAGTTGCGCACGTGGCCCATGTGTAGTCGACCAGAAGGATAGGGAAGCATCGACAGGCAGTAATACTTCTCTTTGCTCTCGTCTTCGGTTACTTCAAAGGTGCGCTTCTCGTCCCAGTGTTGCTGGACTTTTGATTCTATCTCTTCCGGGCGGTATTGCTCTTGCATGGCAGCCAGTGGTCCTGTTTTCAATACAGCTACAAATGTAGCCAATGGATGTGGTAATTCAGATCCGCATAGCATAGCCCAAACGCCCGCGTCAAAACAGCCTTTCGCACAAATGCGCTTTGCAGGAATTTACCGGGTCTGTGCTTCACCTGACAAAGCGGCGATGAAATAAGGTCTATTATTAGAAATAGTTACTGACCCGGGAGGCAAAATGATGAACAAGGTTGCTCAATTTTACCGTGAACTGGTGGCGACACTGACGGAGCGGCTGCGTAACGGCGAGCGTGATATTGATGCGCTGGTGGAGCAGGCGCGGGCCCGCGTGACGCAAACGGGTGAGTTAACGCGAACCGAAGTGGAAGAGGTGACGCGCGCCGTGCGTCGCGATCTGGAAGAGTTCGCGCGCAGTTACCAGGAGAGTCAGGAGGAGGTTTCGGACAGCGTTTTCATGCGGGTGATTAAAGAGAGCCTGTGGCAGGAACTCGCCGATATCACGGATAAAACGCAGCTGGAGTGGCGCGAGGTCTTTCAGGATTTGAACCATCACGGCGTGTACCACAGCGGCGAGGTGGTCGGGCTAGGAAATCTGGTGTGTGAGAAATGTCACCACCATATTGCGGTGTACACACCGGATGTCCTGCCGCTGTGTCCGAAATGCGGGCACGATCAGTTCCAGAGACGGCCGTTTGAGCCCTAAATAAAAGCAAAACGGCAACCACGTTGCCGTTTTTAGTGTCTGCGCCCTCTCCCCGTGGGAGAGGGTTTGGGTGGGCATCAGGCCGCACTATAGTAACCAAGCCTCTCCGCCAGCAAATCCACAAACGCCTCCCGGTCGATATCCACCATCACCGTCGTATTCGGCTTATTCCCCGTCAGCGAATAGTAGTCCACCACCGTCATGCCCTGGGTGTATTTCCCCTGCGTCTCAACCCCAACCCAGCGGTCTACCGTGGTAAACATCTCCGGTTTTAACAGCCAGGCGATGGTGCACGGATCGTGCAGCGGCGCGCCGTGGAAGCCCCATTTCTCAACCTTATGGTACTCCATAAAAAAGTCGAGCAGTTCAGCCACGGTTGTCGCCACCGGATTGCCCACGGCGCGGAAACGCTCAATATCGCCCGCCATAATCTGCGCGCGGTGGGTCACGTCCAGTCCCGCCATGACAATCGGTAAGCCGGACTGGAAGACAGTCTCAGCGGCTTCCGGGTCGACAAAAATGTTGAACTCGGCCGCTGGCGTCCAGTTACCCAGCCCCATTGCACCACCCATAATCACGATGCGGGCAATTTTGCGGTGCAGCTCAGGATGGCTGTTCAGCAGGAGCGCAACGTTAGTTTGTGGCCCGGTCGCCACCAGCGTCACGGGCTCCGCGCTTTCGCGCAGCACCTTCGCCATCAGCTCCACGGCGGTGCAGTTTTGCGGTGCAAATCCTGGCTCAGGCAGCGCCGGACCGTCCAGCCCGCTTTCACCATGAACGTTGTCGGCAATAATCAGCTCGCGCATCAGCGGCTTCACGGCCCCGCCGGCGACGGGAATATCGGTGCGCCCGAGCAGCGTCAGCATGCGCAAAACGTTGCGCAGGGTTTTATCCGGCGTCTGGTTTCCGGCGGATGAGGTGACGGCTTTGACGTTGAGTTCAGGGGAGGCAAGTGCAAGAACGAGCGCGATCGCGTCATCATGACCCGGATCGCAATCGAGAATAATAGGCTGTGCCATAGCGTTCTCCATTCATAGCGTAATTTGTGACAAGGTTAACGCTGCAATGTGACGCCGACGAGAGGAACTGAACAAAAGCGTGAAGCAGTGCGCAATCCGCAGATTGCGCACCGGGAAGATTAATGCAGGATTTTGGCGAGGAAATCTTTCGCACGATCGGATTTCGGGTTAGCGAAGAACTCTTCTTTCGGTGAGTCTTCAACAATTTTCCCTTCGTCCATAAAGATTACGCGATTGGCCACTTTACGGGCAAAGCCCATTTCGTGGGTCACTACCATCATCGTCATCCCTTCGTGCGCCAGCTCGACCATCACGTCCAGCACTTCGTTGATCATCTCCGGATCGAGCGCCGACGTGGGCTCATCGAACAGCATTGCCACCGGATCCATGCACAGCGCGCGGGCGATCGCCACGCGCTGCTGCTGGCCGCCGGAAAGCTGTGCCGGGAACTTATCGGCATGCGCCGAAAGCCCAACGCGTTCCAGGAGCTTCAGGCCTTTCTCGCGCGACGCTTTTTTATCGCGCTTAAGCACTTTTACCTGCGCCAGCGTGAGGTTCTCAATAATGGAGAGGTGAGGGAACAGCTCAAAATGCTGGAACACCATCCCCACGTGAGAGCGAAGCTGGGCGAGGTTAGTTTTCTTGTCGTTAACCTTGGTGCCGTTGACGACGATCTCACCCTGCTGCACTGGCTCCAGCCCGTTAACGGTTTTGATCAGCGTCGATTTACCGGAGCCGGACGGCCCGCACACCACCACCACGTCGCCTTTCTTCACTTCGGTAGAGCAGTCGGTCAGCACCTGAAAGTGCCCATACCATTTAGAAACATTTTTCAGGGAAATCATTATACCGTCCTTTTCTTCAGCCAGCTGACCAACAGCGACGCGCTTAAACTAATCACAAAGTAGACCGCACCCGCAAAGAGCACCATCTCGACCTGCGTACCGTCACGCTCGCCGATGGTCGACGCGGTACGGAAGAAGTCTGCCAGGCTCAGCACGTAGACCAGCGAGGTATCCTGGAACAGTACGATACCCTGGGTCAGCAGGAGCGGAACCATGGCGCGAAATGCCTGCGGCAGAATAATGAGCTGCATGGACTGCCAGTGCGTCATCCCCAGCGCCAGCGCGGCGCTGGACTGCCCGCGGGAGATGCTCTGAATGCCCGCGCGGATAATCTCCGAGTAATAAGCGGCCTCAAACATTGAGAACGCCACCATGGCGGAGATCAGACGGATATCGGTTTTCGGCGACAGCCCCAGCACGTTCTGCAGGAAGCCGGGCACAATCAGGTAAAACCACAGCAGCACCATCACCAGTGGGATCGAACGGAACACGTTAACGTAGGCGGTGGCAAACCAGGCAAGCGGCTTAAAGCTCGACAGGCGCATGACGGCCAGCAGGGTGCCCCAGACGATACCGACGATGATGGCAATGACGGTGATCTTTAAGGTAATCATCAGTCCATCCAGCAGGTAAGGCATGGAGGGAACGATAGAACTCCAGTCAAATTCGTACATTATTTGCCCCCCATGTTGCCCGGCAGGCGAATTTTGCGTTCAACCAGGTTCATCACCAGCATGATGAAAGCGTTAATCAGAACATACGCGAGCGTGATCGCGGTGAAGGATTCCCACGCGTGAGCGGAATAGTCTAGCAGCTTGCCCGCCTGCGCGGCCATGTCGACCAGGCCGATCGTGGAGGCGATGGCCGAGTTTTTTACCAGGTTCATCATCTCAGAGGTCATCGGCGGAACGATAACGCGGTAGGCGTTAGGCAGCAGCACGTAGCGGTAGGTTTGTGGCAGCGTCAGGCCCATCGCCAGGCCCGCATTTTTTTGTCCGCGCGGCAGTGACTGAATGGCGGCACGCACCTGCTCGCAAACGCGCGCAGCGGTAAACAGCCCCAGACACAGCATGGAGGAGACAAAGAACTGTACGTTCGGATCCAGTTCCGACTTGAACCACATGCCAATATTTTCCGGCAGCAGTTCCGGGATAACCAGATACCAGGTAAAGAATTGCACGATCAGCGGAACGTTACGGAACAGTTCCACATACAGGGTGCCCAGTGTTGAAAGAAAACGGTTAGGGACGGTGCGCAGAATACCGAACAAAGAACCGACAAGAAACGCGATAATCCACGCCGTTATCGATAATGCCACGGTGACCTGAAAGCCGCTCCACAGCCAGCCAAGATAGGTGGTGTTGCCGAACGGGGCTTGTTGCAGGAATATGCCCCAGTTCCAGTCTATTGACATAATAAACTCCAGAAAAAAAAGGGTAGCAGCGCTACCCTCGAAGATTGGTGAGAAGCTCATTTTCGTGCTGAGTGGGGAACGACCACTCAGCGTATAGTCTGTCCATGCTTCCCGACAATCGAGAGGGCAGGAGATCCCGCCCCTGTTGTTCTAATTAGTTAAGAGCTTTGTCATTTGGAGATTTGAACAGCGCCTTCATGTCGTCAGACAGTTCAAAGTTCATGTTCAGGTTTTTTGGTGGAATCGGGTTCTTGAACCACTTGTCGAACCATTTTTCCGCTTCGCCGGAGGTCTGCACCTGGGCGATGGTGTCATCGATCAGCTTTTTGAACTGCGGATCGTCTTTGCGCAGCATGCAGCCGTAAGCTTCTTTTGACTGCGCGGTGCCGACGATATCCCAGTTGTCTGGTTTCTTCGCTTTCGCACGCTCGCCCGCCAGCAGGGCGTCATCCATCATAAACGCGACGGCACGACCGCTTTCCAGGGTACGGAAGGAGTCGCCATGGTCTTTCGCGCTGATGATGCGCATATCCATTTTCTTCTCGTCGTTCAGCTTGTGCAGCAGCACTTCTGAAGTGGTACCGGATGTCACCACGACCGCTTTGCCTTTCAGGTCAGCGAAGTCTTTGATCTCACCACCTTTCTTCGTCAGCAGGCGGGTGCCCACGACAAAGATGGTGTCAGAGAAGGCCGCCTGTTTCTGACGCTCGAGGTTGTTGGTGGTGGAGCCACACTCGAAGTCAAAGGTGCCGTTTTGCAGCAGCGGAATACGGTTCTGTGAAGTGATTGGGATCAGCTTCACCTGCAGGTCAGGTTTGTTCAGCTTTTTCTTCACGGCTTCAACGATGGCGTTGGAGTAATCCTGTGAATAGCCCACGACCTTTTGCGTGTTGTCGTAGTAAGAGAACGGAACAGAGGATTCACGGTGGCCGACCACGATGACGCCGTTTTTGGCAATCTTGTCGAGAGTGCTTCCTGCTGCCGGTGCATCTTCAGCGTGAACCACGCCGGCAGACATTCCCATAACCAGCATTGCTGTGGCCAGTTTACGTAATTGCATACCCAACTCCTTTCTTATCAGCGCCAGCGACGCATTGATACCCATTGTGATGTTGTTATATCTCGCGCAATGCGAGTGCAGTGTTATGCAAGCTTGTTAACATTTAGTCTGGCTTAATGTAAAGATTTTGCTGCGTTATTGTTTATTTTTGCGAAGCGCGCCGCACCATTCAGAGGCAATAATCTCCCGTTGCACCGTTTCGGTGCTACCGACGATCTACGCTGGTGCGACAAGGTTGCACGTTAAGCCAAACTGCGTTTACCTGAATAAACAAAGCAATAGGCGTGCCAGATTTAAGATTGGGAAGTGATTGTCGGGTGGCGCTGACGCTTACCCGACCTACGGGAACGGAAAAGCTGAATGTAGGCCGGGTAAGGCGTAGCCGCCACCCGGCTGGAAGGGTTACCGACGACGCTGGCGCAGGCTCATCAGCAGCGCGCCAAAGCCGAACAGCGCGGTCAGGATCCACAGCGGCCAGTTGCCGGTGCGGGCATACGGCGTCAGGCCGGTGGTTGGTGTGACGTTAGCGGTCAGCACCTCTCGGGTAAACTGCGGGATCATCGCCTGAATTTCACCCTGAGGACCAATCACGGCGGTGATGCCGTTGTTGGTGCTGCGCAGCAGCGGACGCGCCAGCTCCAGGGCGCGCATGCGTGCCATCTGGAAGTGCTGCCACGGGCCGATTGACTTACCAAACCAGGCGTCGTTAGAGATGGTCAGCAGATAGTCCGTATCCGGGCGGAAGTTATCGCGTACCTGCTCGCCGAGAATGATTTCGTAGCAGATGGCCGCCGTCAGGGCCGCGCCGTGCGCGTGCAGCTGGGGCTGAACGTACGGCCCGCGGCTGAAGGAGGACATCGGCAGGTCAAAGAACGGGGCCAGCGGGCGCAGAATCGACTCCAGCGGGACAAACTCGCCAAACGGCACCAGGTGGTTCTTGTTGTACCGGTCAGTGGAGCGGTAGCTGTACTCGCTGTCTTTGCCGAGCGTAATGATGGTGTTGTAGGTGTCGTAGCGGTTCTGCTGATTCAGACGTGCATCGACAATCCCGGTGATCAGCGTGCTGCCGCGCGCCACCAGCAGGTCGTTCATCATGTTGAGGAACGGCTGCTGGTTAATTTCCAGATCGGGAATGGCGGATTCCGGCCAGATAATCAGCTGCGATTTCCCCATCACCTCTTCGGTGGCATTGGCGTAGATCTTCAGCGTATTCAGCAGCTCTTTTTCGTCCCACTTCATGGACTGCGGGATATTCCCCTGCACCATGGAAACCTGCATGGCGCGCGCGGGCTCAAGGGTGAACCACTGGATATAGCGCAGCGGGAAGGGCAGGGCAAACAGCACCAGCGCCACGGCCAGCGGTTTCCAGCCGCGCGTGACCAGCGCTAATACCAGCAGGCCGCTCACTGCCAACAGCAGGAAGTTGATGGCCTCAACGCCCATGACCGGCGCCAGGCCCTTCAGCGGGCCGTCAATCTGGCTGTAGCCGAACTGCAGCCACGGGAAGCCGGTCAGCACCCAGCCGCGCAGGAACTCGGTTACCTGCCAGACCACCGGCGCGGCAACGGCGACGCGCAGCCAGGAGGTTTTAGGCCACAGGCGAGAAAGGATGCCTGCGAACAGGCCGGTATAGAGCGAGAGATACGCGGCGAGCAGTACCACCAGGAAGACGTTAACCGGGCCAGGCATACCGCCAAACTGGGCGATGCTGACGTAGACCCAGTTGATGCCTGAGCCAAACAGCCCCAGCCCCCAGAAGTAGCCGATAGCGGCAGCCTGCACCGGACGACGATTCAGGGTCAGACCCTGAAGCCCCATCAGGGAGAGAATGGCCGCAGGCCAGATATCGTAAGGTGAGAAAGCCAGCGTACCGCTGGCTCCGAGTAACAGCGCCAGCAGCAAACGGACGCGCTGGCGTTCAAGCAATGGGGCAAATGCCATTTACATTAATCTTCCAGTTTTGGCACCGGTGAGTCGTCCGGCGCTCTGACGTGAACCTGTATAATACGTCGGCTGTCGGCCATGGCTACTTTGAACTGGTAACCGTCGATGTCAACGGTCTCTCCGCGCGCCGGGAGGTGGCCAAAGGCCTGCATCACCAGCCCGCCGATGGTATCGACCTCTTCATCGCTGAAGTGGGTTCCGAAGGCGTCGTTGAAGTCCTCGATGGAGGCCAGCGCACGCACGGTCCAGGTGTGGCGGCTAAGCTGACGGAAGTCGATATCCTCTTCTTCGTCGTACTCGTCCTCGATTTCGCCCACGATCAGCTCAAGAATATCCTCGATCGTGACCAGTCCTGAAACGCCGCCAAATTCATCAATAACAATCGCCATGTGGTAACGCTGGGAGCGGAACTCTTTCAGCATCCGATCCACACGTTTACTCTCCGGCACGACCACGGCCTGGCGTAACACTTTTTCCATGCTGAAGGCTTCGGCATCGCTGCGCATAAACGGCAGCAGATCTTTCGCCATCAAAATCCCTTCGATGTGATCTTTATCTTCGCTAATGACCGGGAAACGCGAGTGGGCGGATTCGATGATGACATCGAGGCACTCGTCCAGCGTCTGGTTACGTTTCAGGGTGATCATCTGCGAGCGGGGGATCATGATATCGCGAACGCGCTGGTCGGCGATGTCCATCACCCCTTCGAGCATTTCGCGCGTATCTTCGTCGATAAGGTCGTTCTGCCCGGAATCACGAATCAGCTCCAGCAGTTCATCACGGTTTTTGGGTTCGCCGTGAAAAAGCTGGTTCAGAATGAGGGAGAAAAATCCCTTTTTACTGGTTGTCGTGTCGCTACTGTGTGAATTGTCGTCGCTCATGGCGTTTGTTAAGGGTTCTCTTGTTAGTTCAACGTTTACCGCCACGCGTTATCCTTTCGTGGCGGCAGGTGAGTCAGTCAGGTGACGGACTATTCTTTCTCGGCAATGTACGGATCCTCATAGCCCAGAGCAAGCATTATCTCTGTCTCGAGGGACTCCATCTCTTCCGCTTCGTCATCTTCGATGTGATCGTAGCCCAACAGGTGCAGGCTCCCGTGTACCACCATGTGCGCCCAGTGGGCCTCAAGCGGCTTTTGCTGCTCTTTGGCTTCCTGTTCAACCACCTGACGGCAGATGATCAGATCGCCCAGCAGCGGCATCTCAATGCCCGGCGGCGCTTCGAACGGGAAAGAGAGCACGTTGGTCGGCTTATCTTTCCCGCGATAGGTCAGGTTAAGCTCGTGGCTTTCGGCTTCATCCACCAGGCGAATCGTCACTTCTGATTCTTCCTGAAACTGCGGGATAACCGCATCCAGCCATTTCTGGAACTGTGCCTCATCCGGCATGCCGGAATTGTCTTCACAGGCCAGCTGTAAATCGAGGATCACCTGACTCATTTCTGTTCTTGCTCCTGCGCGTCGCGCTTACGTTCTGCGGCCAGTTCGGCCCTACGCTTCTGATCCGCCTCTTCCCAGGCCTCATAGGCGTTAACGATACGCGCGACCACCGGGTGGCGTACCACGTCTTCACTGTGGAAGAAGTTAAAGCTGATTTCGTCGACCTCGGCCAGCACCTCGATGGCGTGACGCAGGCCGGATTTGGTGCTGCGCGGCAGGTCGATCTGGGTTACGTCACCGGTGATGACCGCTTTCGAGTTAAAGCCGATACGCGTCAGGAACATCTTCATCTGTTCGATGGTGGTGTTCTGGCTCTCATCGAGAATGATGAACGCGTCGTTTAACGTGCGACCGCGCATGTAGGCGAGCGGAGCCACCTCGATCACGTTACGCTCAATGAGCTTCTCGACCTTCTCAAAGCCGAGCATCTCGAACAGCGCATCGTATAAAGGGCGCAGATACGGGTCGACCTTCTGGCTCAGATCGCCCGGCAGGAAGCCCAGCTTTTCACCGGCTTCAACGGCAGGACGGGTCAGCAGAATTCGACGGATCTCCTGACGCTCCAGCGCATCTACCGCAGCGGCAACCGCCAGATAGGTTTTCCCCGTCCCCGCTGGACCCACCCCGAAGGTGATGTCGTGGTCGAGGATATTGGCGATGTACTGCGCCTGGTTTGGCGTACGCGGCTTGATGACGCCACGCTTGGTCTTGATATTGATTGCCTTGCCGTAGTCCGGCACGCTTTCCGCGCTCTGCTCAAGCACGCGCGCCTCTTTAATGGCGAGGTGAATTTGTTCCGGCTCGATATCCTGAATTTCGCCGCGCATCGGGGCGGTATCGACATACAGGCTGCGCAGGATATCTGCTGCCGCATTGACGCAGATAGGGCGTCCGGTAAGTTTGAAGTGATTATCGCGACGGTTAATTTCGATACCCAGACGTCGCTCCAGTTGTTTGATGTTGTCATCAAACGGTCCGCACAGGCTCAGCAGGCGAGCGTTGTCTGCGGGCGTTAGGCTGATTTCACGCGTATCTATGTTCAAACTGTTCCTCTTTGATTGGTTAACTGACCCGCTGCCACACGGCGTAATAAAACGGTCATTACCGAAATTATTCACGCCACAGAATAAAGGCGCAAGCGTTGCGGAAGATATTGGGGATGATGAGAGGAAATACAAGGCCTGCCGGAAGGGCAGGCCATCAGGATTAAGGCTGGTAAATCCCCACGCCAGAATCGTTCTCTTTGCGGGTACGCGAAATCACGGATTCCGGTGACTCTGCGATACGCAGGCCCATTTCGTCTTCGGTGCGGACCACCTTCGCGCGCAGCGAGTTGGTCAGCACTTCAACAATTTCGACGTCCACAAACTTACCGATCATGTCCGGGGTGCCTTCAAAGTTGACCACGCGGTTATTTTCGGTACGGCCGGAGAGTTCCATAATGCTCTTGCGCGACGTGCCTTCCACCAGAATGCGCTGGACGGTACCGAGCATACGGCGGCTCCACGCGTTGGCCTGCTGGTTGATACGCTCCTGCAGAATATACAGACGCTGCTTTTTCTCCTCTTCCGGCACATCGTCAACCATATCGGCCGCAGGGGTGCCAGGACGCGCGGAGAAGATGAAGCTGTAGCTGACGTCAAAATTCACTTCGCCGATGAGCTTCATGGTGCGCTCGAAGTCATCAGCGGTTTCACCCGGGAAGCCGACGATAAAGTCGGAGCTGATCTGGATATCCGGACGCGCTTCGCGCAGCTTGCGGATGGTGGATTTATACTCCAGCACCGTATGCGGACGACCCATCAGGTTAAGCACGCGGTCAGAGCCGCACTGAATTGGCAGATGCAGGAAGCTCACCAGCTCTGGCGTATCGCGATACACGTCAATGATGTCGTCGGTAAATTCCATCGGATGGCTGGTGGTAAAGCGAATGCGGTCGATGCCGTCAATCGCGGCCACCAGACGCAGCAGTTCGGCAAAGCTGCCGGTGGTGCCGTCGTAGTTTTCCCCGCGCCAGGCGTTAACGTTTTGGCCCAGCAGGTTCACTTCGCGCACGCCCTGCGCGGCAAGCTGCGCGATTTCAAACAGGATATCGTCTGCCGGGCGGCTGACCTCTTCACCGCGGGTGTACGGCACCACGCAGTAAGTACAGTATTTGTTGCAGCCTTCCATGATGGAGACGAAGGCGGTCGGGCCATCGGCGCGCGGCTCCGGCAGGCGGTCAAACTTTTCGATTTCCGGGAAGCTGACGTCAACGACCGGGCTACGGTTGCCGCGAACCTGATTAATCATTTCCGGCAGGCGGTGCAGGGTCTGCGGGCCAAAGACAATATCCACATACGGGGCTCGCTGGCGGATCAGCTTGCCTTCCTGCGACGCCACGCAGCCACCCACCCCGATGATCAGGTCTGGGTTTTTTCGTTTGAGAAGCTTCCAGCGGCCTAACACGTGGAAGACTTTTTCCTGTGCTTTTTCACGAATCGAACAGGTGTTCAGCAGCAGCACGTCCGCTTCTTTCGCATTTTCAGTCAGCTGGTATCCGTGGGTGGTATCCAGCAGATCGGCCATCTTGGATGAATCGTATTCGTTCATCTGACAGCCCCAGGTTTTTATATGGAGTTTTTTAGTCATCGACTTGCTCAGCTCAGGATTGCAAGCCGCGTATTGTAATGCTTTGGTGGGGTTGTGACCAGTATGAAGGTTGTGTGCCTCAGGACCGCAAAAATCCGGTAAACTTAAGGGATTCTCCAATAAGGAAAATTGACCATGACACTCCTACACACCGAAGTTGCCGTTGTCGGCGGCGGTATGGTCGGCGGCGCGCTGGCGCTGGGGCTGGCGCAGCAGGGATTTGAGGTAACGGTAATTGAACAGGCTGCACCGCCGACTTTCGATCCCGCCAGCAAGCCGGATGTGCGCATTTCGGCTATCAGCGCGGCGTCCGTCGATCTGCTGCGCGGGCTGGGCGTCTGGGAGACGGTGCTGGCGATGCGCGCCCACCCCTACAGCCGTCTCGAAACCTGGGAGTGGGAAAATGCCCACGTCGCGTTTGATGCCGCTGAGCTGAAGCTTCCGCGCCTCGGTTATATGGTGGAAAACAACGTGCTCCAGCGTGCGCTCTGGCAGGCGCTGGAGGCGCATCCGAAGGTGACGCTGCGCGTGCCTGCGTCGCTTAAGTCACTTCATCCTCACGATCGTGGCTATCTGCTGACGCTCGACAGCGGCGATGAGCTGGCCGTGAAGCTGGTCGTCGGTGCGGACGGCGCTAACTCACAGGTCAGACAAAAGGCGGGCATTGGCGTTCATGCCTGGCAGTATGAACAGTCCTGCATGCTGATTACCGTCGAGTGCGAGAATGCGCCGGGCGAGAGCACCTGGCAGCACTTTACCCCGAATGGCCCGCACGCCTTTTTACCGCTGTTTGAAAACTGGGCGTCGCTGGTGTGGTACGACAAACCGGCGCGCATTCGCCAGCTGCAGGGAATGAACATGGAACAACTGCAGCGCGAAATTCTGCTGCACTTCCCGAGCCGTCTGGGCCATGTTACGCCGGTCGCCGCCGGGGCGTTCCCGCTTACGCGCCGTCATGCGTTGCAGTATGCCCGCGAAGGGCTGGCGCTGGTGGGGGATGCTGCACATACCATTCATCCGCTGGCCGGGCAGGGCGTGAACCTGGGGTACCGTGATGTTGATGCGTTACTGGATGTGCTGGGCAGCGCCCGCGGACATGCGGAAAACTGGGCCAGCCATCAGGTCCTGAAGCGCTACCAGACGCGGCGTATGGCGGATAATTTCATCATGCAGTCGGGGATGGATCTGTTCTATGCCGGGTTCAGCAATGACCTGGCGCCAGTTCGTATTCTGCGTAATATTGGATTATTGGCAGCGGAGCGTGCCGGTGGGTTGAAACGCCAGGCCCTGAAATACGCTCTCGGACTTTAATCGCTGCTTCGACCATTCCCTCGCCCCTTTGGGGTGTACGGTCCGGGGACATGGTAGACAGGTGTTCGGGGACATGGTGAACACTTTTTAACATCCTTTACCCATGGTGATCGACTTTTTCTTCAGGTCGATCACCCCTACTTTCGTGCTGTACCACCACACTTCATAGCAGCCATCCTCCTGCGTCTCCTTCAGCCCCACCCGTTCTCCCCTGAACGCCTTTCCTGCATTCAGACTGGCTCCCTGTAAGCTCAGCTTCCCGCTGATATCCACTTTCCTGACCAGCACACCTTCATCGTATTCCGGCGGCGTCACGCTGCCGCCGTACTGCCGCGCAGACGGCTGATAGCGTGAGGCCGGGACCGCCATATCCAGCGCCTCGTGCGGGCGTTCAAGGTTATAGACCGTCCGC
>NZ_JAKLRZ010000038.1:0-48076 GCF_021892025.1 Enterobacter cloacae complex sp. ECC445
ATCACCATGGGTAAAGGATGTTAAAAAGTGTTCACCATGTCCCCGAACACCTGTCTACCATGTCCCCGGACCGTACAGAGGGAGAGGGCTGGGGTGAGGGGGAGCATACGGCTGAAGTGGTCATTTCGTTCACTTTATGTTCCTTGCTACTCTGTAAGGACATGGCCGGGCTCCCGGCGGTTAATCGCCGCTTCCTGAAGTCACATGCATCGCCTCAGGTATAAAATTACTGGGGATTCCTCACCCCACGGGGAGAGGGAAAATGAACCGCACAAAACCGACTATCCTTTCCCGCTTTTTATCTAAAAACGAATCGTTATGAGCGATGCGTTTTTATTCCTTTATCAAAATTCCCGCGTTGGAAATACTGCCCTCATAACAACAGGGGAGCAGGCACTATGGCTATTTCATCGCGAATCACACTTCTCGGCGCGCTGGCGCTGTGGGCATTTCAGGCGCAGGCGGTGGACGTCACCGTCGCGTATCAAACCTCCGCAGAACCGGCGAAAGTCGCGCAGGCGGATAACACCTTTGCCAAAGCGAGCGGCGCGAACGTCGACTGGCGCAAGTTCGACAGCGGCGCGTCCGTCGTGCGCGCGTTAGCCTCCGGCGACGTGCAGATCGGCAATATCGGATCCAGCCCGCTGGCGGTTGCGGCCAGCCAGCAGGTGCCGATTGAGGTTTTCCTGCTCGCCTCGCAGCTCGGGAACTCTGAAGCGCTGGTGGTGAAGAAAAACATCACTAAACCGGAAGATCTTATCGGCAAGCGCATCGCCGTGCCGTTTATCTCCACCACCCACTACAGCCTGCTGGCGGCGCTTAAGCACTGGGGCATCAAGCCGGGCCAGGTACAAATTATCAACCTGCAGCCGCCGGCAATTATCGCGGCCTGGCAGCGCGGCGATATTGACGGGGCTTACGTCTGGGCACCGGCGGTGAACGAGCTGGAAAAAGACGGCACCGTGCTGACCGATTCCGAAAAGGTGGGCCAGTGGGGCGCGCCAACGCTCGACGTGTGGGTGGTGCGCAAAGACTTTGCCGAGAAGCATCCTGAGGTGGTGAAAGCCTTCGCGAAAAGCGCGATTGACGCCCAGCAGCCGTACATCAGTAACCCGGATGAGTGGCTCAAGCAGCCCGCCAACCTGGAAAAACTCTCCCGCCTGAGCGGCGTGCCGGAAGCGGACGTGCCGGGGCTGGTGAAAGGCAACACCTATCTGACCCCCGCGCAGCAGGTGCAGCAGCTGACCGGGCCGGTAAACAAAGCGATTGTCGATACCGCCACCTTCCTGAAAGAGCAGGGCAAAGTGCCCGCGGTGGCGGCGGATTACAGCCAGTACGTGACCGATCGTTTTGTGAAATAAGGAGCTCGCCATGCTGAATATTACGAACCTGTACGCCGATTACGGCGGGAAACCGGCGCTGGAGGACGTCAACCTGACGCTGGACAGCGGCGAACTGCTGGTGGTGCTCGGCCCGTCCGGATGCGGAAAAACCACGCTGCTGAATCTGATCGCCGGGTTTGTTCCTTATCAGCATGGCACCATTCAGCTGGAAGGCAAAAAGGTGGAAGGTCCGGGCGCCGAGCGCGGCGTGGTTTTTCAGAACGAAGGGTTGCTTCCCTGGCGTAACGTGCAGGAGAACGTGGCGTTTGGGCTACAGCTTGCGGGCATCGGTCGCGATCAGCGGCTGGAAACGGCGCGTCAGATGCTGAAAAAAGTGGGCCTCGAAGGGGCGGAAAAACGCTTTATCTGGCAGCTTTCCGGCGGCCAGCGGCAGCGCGTCGGGATTGCCCGCGCGCTGGCCGCCAATCCGCAGCTGTTGCTGCTGGACGAGCCGTTCGGGGCGCTGGATGCCTTCACCCGCGAGCAGATGCAAACCCTGCTGCTGCGCCTGTGGCATGAGACGGGCAAGCAGGTGCTGCTGATTACCCACGATATCGAAGAGGCGGTGTTTATGGCCACCGAGCTGGTGCTGCTCTCGCCGGGGCCGGGCCGCGTGCTGGAGCGCTTGCCGCTGGATTTCGCCCGCCGCTACGTCGCGGGGGAAGCGGTGCGCAGCATCAAGTCCGATCCGCGGTTTATCGAACAGCGTGAATACGTCTTAAGCCGCGTGTTTGAACAGCGGGAGGCCTTCTCATGAGCATCGTCTTCAGTGAAAAAACGCGCCGCACGCGTCTGGCGCCGCGCTGGCCGTTCTCGCGCCAAATCACCCTGAGCGTTGGTACGCTGCTGGTGCTGCTCGCGGTGTGGTGGGCGGTTGCTGCCCAGCAGTGGATCAGCCCGCTGTTTCTGCCGCCGCCGGGGCAGGTGCTGAGCAAACTCATCACCATCGCCGGGCCGCAGGGCTTTATGGACGCCACGCTCTGGCAGCATCTCGGCGCAAGCCTGACGCGTATCCTGGTGGCGCTGCTGGCGGCGGTGATTATCGGCATTCCCGTGGGGATTGCGATGGGGCTGAGCCCGACGGTGCGCGGCATTCTCGACCCGCTGATTGAGCTTTACCGCCCGGTGCCGCCGCTGGCCTATCTGCCGCTGATGGTGATCTGGTTCGGCATCGGTGAAACGTCAAAAATCCTGCTGATCTATCTGGCGATTTTCGCCCCGGTTGCCATGTCGGCGCTGGCGGGCGTAAAGAGCGCTCAGCAGGTGCGGATCCGCGCGGCGCAGTCGCTGGGGGCAAGCCGGACGCAGGTGCTGCTGTTCGTGATTTTACCGGGCGCGCTGCCGGAGATTTTAACCGGGCTGCGCATCGGCCTCGGCGTGGGCTGGTCCACGCTGGTGGCGGCAGAGCTGATTGCGGCCACGCGCGGCCTCGGGTTTATGGTGCAGTCGGCGGGAGAGTTCCTGGCGACTGACGTGGTGCTGGCAGGGATCGCGGCGATCGCCGCGATTGCCTTTGGATTAGAGCTGGGGCTGCGCGCGTTACAGCGCCGCCTGACGCCCTGGCATGGAGAAATACAATGAGTGAACGTCTGACTATTACCCCGCTGGGGCCGCACATTGGCGCGCAGGTGTCGGGCCTGGACGTGGCCCGTCCGCTGAGCGATAACCAGTTCGAGCAGCTGTACCACGCGGTGCTGCGCCATCAGGTGGTGTTCCTGCGCGAGCAGGCGATCGCCCCGCAGCAGCAACGCGCGCTGGCCCTGCGCTTTGGCGATCTGCATATTCATCCGGTCTATCCGCACGCGGAAGGGGTAGAGGAGATTATCGTTCTGGACACCCACAACGATAACCCGCCGGATAACGATAACTGGCATACCGACGTGACCTTTATCGAGACGCCGCCCGCCGGGGCCATTCTGGCGGCGAAGCTGCTGCCGGAAACCGGCGGCGATACGCTGTGGGCCAGCGGGATTGCGGCATACGAGGCGCTTTCCGCGCCGTTCCGGACGCTGCTGAGCGGGCTACGGGCGGAGCATGACTTCAAAAAATCGTTCCAGGAATACAAGTACCGTAAGAGTGAAGAGGAACACCAGCGCTGGCAGGAGGCGGTCGCGCAGCATCCGCCGCTGCTGCACCCGGTGGTGCGGACCCATCCGGTCACGGGCAAGCAGGCGCTGTTCGTGAACGAAGGGTTTACCACGCGCATTGTGGACGTGACGGAAAAAGAGAGCGAGGCGCTGTTACGCTTCCTGTTTGCGCACATTACCAAACCGGAGTTCCAGGTGCGCTGGCGCTGGCAGGAGAACGATCTCGCGATCTGGGATAACCGCGTGACGCAGCACTATGCCAACGCGGACTATCTGCCGCAGCGCCGGATTATGCAGCGGGCGACGATTTTGGGGGATAAGCCGTTTTACCGTGCGCCTTGATCCCCTCACCCTAACCCTCTCCCCAAAGGGGCGAGGGGACTGCCCGGTGCGGTTTTCACTGGGGTGAGGGTATTAAATGTGCCTCTATATACCGCTGATAGCGGTTCGCCTTCAGGTAACACAAATCCACCAGCACCAGCCCGTCAACGCAGTTGTTGAACGCCGGGTCGCTGCCAAAATCGATAAACTGCACGCCGCCGGGTTCACATAGCTCCGAATACTGCTTGTAGAGCGGCGGAATGCCGCAGCCCAGGTTGCCGAGCAGGGATTTGAGCTTCGTCAGATCGTCCACGTAATCCACGCCGCCGAACTGCGCGAGCACGTCCGGCAGCGAGGCGGGATAGGGCTGGCGTGACGCGGCGAGCGGGTGGGTCGCGGGGAACCACAGGCGGTAAAAGGCGACCAGCAGATCCCGCGCCGCAGGCGGTAAGCCGCCGGAAATGGACACCGGGCCAAACAGGTAGCGATAGTGCGGATAACGCGCCAGATAGGCCCCAATGCCTGACCAGAGATAATCCAGACCCCGACGCCCCCAGTAGCGCGGCTGAATAAAGCTGCGCCCCAGCTCAATGCCGTGCTCCAGCACGTCCTGCATTTTGTCGTCGTAGTGGAACAGGCTGTAGCTGTATAACCCGTCCAGCCCGCAACGCTCAACCTGCTTTGCGGTGGGCATAAAGCGATACGCCCCGACGATCTCCAGATCCTCATCATCCCACAGGATCAGGTGCAGATAATCGTCATCGTAACGGTCGGTGTCCCGGCGCTTGCCGCTCCCTTCTTCGACTGCGCGAAACGCAATTTCGCGCAGGCGGCCCAGCTCGCGCAGCAGCGGAGCCTCTTCCTGACCGTTGCGCTGCCACAGGTAGATGATTTTACCGTCGCTGGTGTTGCCCAGGCATTCGGCCTGCGCCAGCGCGCGTTTCAGGGTGGCCCGGTCTTCCGGGCGGGCAATAGCGCACTGGGTTTTAAAGACGCCAGGCACTCCCTTGCCAAGACGCATCACGTGCTGACGGCACTGCTCGGCCATCTCACGCGACGAAAGGGTGGCGCTGTGCCAGTGATGCCAGGCGATCTGCTGGCCGATTTTTATCGGCAGCTGGCTGTGGCGGCGGCGGAACATCTGCTGCATGAGCAGCAGCATCGACAGCGTTGGCGACACCAGCGTGCTGGCATAAAAGAGCAGGCTGTTGTGCGCCTGAATATGCACCGGCAGCAGCGGTACGCGCAGCTTGCCGGCGAGCTTGATAAAGCCAGAGTGCCATTTTTTATCGCGAATGCCTTTGCGCGTGGGGCGGGACACTTCGCCTGCCGGGAAGAAGATCAGCACGCCCGCGTTTTGCAGGTGCTGCTCCATCTGCACCAGCGACGATTTCGCCGTCCTGCCGCCCATATTGTCCACCGGAATAAACAGCGAACTGAGGGGCTCAAGGTGGGTCAGCATCCGGTTGGTCACGACCTTCACGTCGCGACGCACGCGGGAGACGGCGTACATCAGCGCCAGCCCGTCCAGGGTGCCCGTCGGGTGGTTGGCAATAATGACCAGAGGGCCATGTTCGGGGATTTGTTCGAGATCGCGGGCGGAAACGGTGCAGAGAATATCAAGGTGTTCCAGAACTTGCTCCACCATATCCAGTCCTTTCAGGTGGCGGTGAGCTGCGGCAAACTGCTGAAATTCGTCTTCGTAGAACAGTCTTTTTAACAGACTTTTTTGCCAGGGTGCAGGCCTCGCCTGAGGCCAAAGATCGTCGAGAACGCTATCGAGGCTAAACATGGTTACTCCTCCTGCCGTCTTGCGAAGACAGTAGAAGGAGCAGATGTCGGTTGTATTGCAGTTTGGTGAAGATTAGCGGAGGATTTTTTTCTCGGCCAGATCCAGCGCGAAGTAGCTGAAGATCAGATCCGCGCCCGCGCGTTTGATCGCACCCAGGCTTTCAAGGATCACTTTCTCTTCGTCAATCGCTCCCGCCAGCGCGGCGAATTTGATCATCGCGTACTCGCCGCTCACCTGGTAAGCGCCCAGCGGCAGCTCGGTGCGCTCGCGGATGTCGCGCAGGATATCGAGATATGCCCCAGCCGGTTTCACCATCAGGCAGTCCGCGCCCTGGGCTTCATCAAGCAGGGATTCACGAATCGCTTCGCGGCGATTCAGCGGGTTCATCTGATAGGTTTTGCGATCGCCTTTCAGCGCCGTACCGGCCGCTTCACGGAACGGACCGTAGAACGAAGAGGCAAATTTGGTGGAGTAGGACATGATGGCGGTGTCGGTAAAGCCTGCCGCATCCAGCGCCTGGCGAATCGCCTGAACCTGCCCGTCCATCGCCGCAGAAGGGGCGATGAAATCAGCGCCTGCAGCGGCCGCGACAACGGCCTGCTTGCCAAGGTTCAGCAGGGTGGCATCGTTATCCACGCCGTGGTCGCACAGCACGCCGCAGTGGCCGTGAGAGGTGTATTCGCAGAAGCAGGTGTCTGACATGACGACCATTTCCGGCACGGTCTCTTTGCAGATGCGGGACATGCGGGCGACGAGGCCATCTTCTTTCCACGCGTCGCTGCCGGTGGCGTCGGTATGGTGGGAGATGCCAAAGGTCATCACCGAGCGGATCCCCGCGTTGGCGATGCGTTCAATTTCGCGCGCCAGATATTTCTCCGGAATGCGCATGACGCCCGGCATGGCTTCGATGGCTTTATAGTCATCGATCTCTTCTTCAACAAAAATCGGCAACACCAGATCGTTTAAGGTCAGGGTTGTCTCTTCAAACATAGCGCGCAGTGCGGGTGACTTGCGCAGGCGGCGGGGACGTGCAATTAAATCGGTCATAGTATGCCTGATGTTTGTGGAACAAAGAGGGCTAGTTTACCCGAAAGCGTCGCGAGGTGTTTATTAAAGAGGGCGGTTTAGGGGACGATAGCAGGCCTGCGACGATGCCCAGATGCGGGGCAAACGGTTTTGCGTCAACCGCTTGCCCACGGAATGCTGAGATCAGTTTGAGGCGGTGAGAACCTGGGCTTTATTGGCGCTCAGTTCAGCCACCAGGTTATTAATGCCGTCACTCATATTAACAAAACGCGTATGCGGGGAGCGGGTGACCACCACAAACGCGCCCACGTTTGACTGCGGGATCATGGCCATATAGGTGATGAACCCGCCCCCGCCGCCGGTTTTCTGAATAATACCCGGACGGCCATTTTTTGGTGCCATATAGACCCAGCCCATACCGAGCGCATCGGCTTTACCCGGTACGTCCATCCCGATGACCCGATGCAGCTGAGTACGCTGATAAATCAGGGTCTGCATACGATCGGCCTGGCTGCTGCGCGAGTAGAAATCCGAGGAAAGGAACTGCTGCATCCAGCGCATCATGTCGCCAGGCGTGGAGTAAACGCCGCCGCTGCCCACGGCCGCCAGCGTGTTATTACAGGGACTGGCGCCTTTTTCCGCCACCATCAGGCGACGGCACTGGTCCGGGGACGGGGTAAACGTGGTGTCTTTCATGCCGAGCGGACGGGTGATCTGCTCTTCAAACAGCTGCGTGTACGGTTTGCCAGCCGCCGTTGAGAGGGCATCCGCCAGCAGGTCGAACGCCAGGTTTGAATAAGAGGCCTGCGAGCCCGGGGCCGCCTTCAGCGTGGCGGTACTCAGATAGCTCCAGCGCTGGTCGCGCGTTGGCCAGACAAACACGTCACGATGCGCCGCTCCGCCTGGCTGCTCACGCGGCAGGGCGCTGGTGTGGGTAGCAAGGTTCACAAGCCGGATCGGGGTCCCCTGATACGTGGGTACGCGGGCACCTGGCGGCGCGTATTTGCTGAGCGGATCGTCGAGCTTCACCACGCCCTGATCGAGCAGTTTCACCAGCATTTCGCTGGTCATGAGCTTGGTTAAGGATGCGATGCGGATGACGGAATCCAGCTGCGGGTGAACGTTATTCCCCGGGCGCGTTTCGCCAAAGCTGCGGAACACGCGCTGGTTACCGTCGATGACGACCATCGCCATCCCGGTCGCGCCGCTGCCGTAATAGATAAGATTCGCGTAGCGATCGGCAATGTCTGAAGCTAAAACGGGTGCCGTCAGCGGTTGGGCTGCCTGGGCGGTAGAGAAGCTCACCGCACACAGCGCGGCAAAAGAGAGCAGACAACGTTTCAACGAAAAGCATCCATGAAGTGAATGAAGAAAGTAATGGGTATTTATACTACTAATCGGTACCGTGCAATGCCCCGAATTGCATAACGATAGCGAGAAAAACGTAACCATGGGTAAATATGAACAATTTACCTGCGAGCCATCTCCCATTTTGTGACATCGGGCTTATGATAGGCACCGGTGTCACTCAATCTTACGGAGAACGGTCTGTCTGAGAGGCCTGCGGTGAAACGCACCGAAACAATTCTTGAAAACTGGAAAGCGAACTAATAATTAACGATCGGGTCTGACTTTTTTGCCTGAGCCGGGAGGCTGGCTCAGGCGCGTTTTTCGTGTGGTAACGTGGTGTGCACAGCAACCACCATAACAACAAGAAGGAAGCATTATGTTTAAGTCTTTTTTCCCAAAGCCGGGGCCTTTTTTCCTGTCGGCATTTATTTGGGCACTGATCGCCGTCATTTTCTGGCAGGCGGGCGGCGGGGCCTGGCTGACCCGCATCACGGGCGCGACAGGTGAGGTGCCGATTAGCGCGGCGCGCTTCTGGTCGCTCAGCTACCTGCTGTTTTATGCCTACTACACGGTGTGCGTGGGGGTGTTTGCATTGTTCTGGTTTGTCTATTCTCCGCACCGCTGGCAGTACTGGTCGATCCTCGGCACGTCGCTGATTGTCTTTGTCACCTGGTTCCTCGTGGAGGTGGGCGTGGCGGTTAACGCCTGGTATGCGCCGTTCTACGATCTGATCCAGACCGCGCTGAGCTCGCCGCACAAGGTGACCATCAACCA
Source organism: Enterobacter cloacae complex sp. ECC445 (assembly GCF_021892025.1). Taxonomy (NCBI): domain Bacteria; kingdom Pseudomonadati; phylum Pseudomonadota; class Gammaproteobacteria; order Enterobacterales; family Enterobacteriaceae; genus Enterobacter; species Enterobacter cloacae complex sp. ECC445. The sequence continues at coordinate 8,733 of NZ_JAKLRZ010000038.1, forward strand.
GTTTTACCATGAGGTCGGGATCTTCCTCGGTATCGCCCTGATTGCGGTAGTCATCGGCGTGATGAACAACTTCTTCGTCAGCCACTACGTTTTCCGCTGGCGTACCGCAATGAACGAACATTACATGGCGCACTGGCAGCACCTGCGCCATATCGAAGGCGCCGCGCAGCGTGTGCAGGAAGACACCATGCGTTTTGCCTCCACGCTTGAGGACATGGGCGTAAGCTTTATCAACGCCATTATGACGTTGATTGCCTTCCTGCCCGTGCTGGTCACGCTCTCGGCGCACGTGCCGGATCTGCCGATTGTTGGCCATCTGCCGTATGGCCTGGTAATTGCCGCGATCGTCTGGTCGCTGATGGGGACGGGCCTGCTGGCGGTGGTGGGGATCAAACTGCCGGGTCTGGAGTTTAAAAACCAGCGCGTCGAAGCCGCTTACCGTAAGGAGCTGGTTTACGGTGAGGATGATGCCAGCCGCGCCTCGCCGCCGACCGTCCGCGAGCTGTTTGGCGCCGTGCGTCGTAACTACTTCCGACTCTATTTCCACTATATGTACTTCAACATTGCCCGTATTTTGTATCTGCAGGTGGATAATGTTTTCGGTTTGTTCCTGCTGTTCCCGTCGATTGTTGCGGGTACGATTACGCTCGGTCTGATGACGCAGATCACCAACGTTTTCGGTCAGGTTCGCGGATCGTTCCAGTACCTGATCAGCTCCTGGACCACGCTGGTGGAGCTGATGTCCATCTACAAACGTCTGCGCAGTTTTGAACGTGAGCTGGACGATCGTGACCTGCAGGAAGTGACCAACACATTCAGCTAATACAGGGAGTTGCTATGCCTTTTGCCGTACCGCGCGCGTTACCGTTGTCCCTGCTGGCCGCTCTTGTGCTGGCAGGCTGTGCCGAAAAAGGGGCTGCTCCGCTCAAAAAGGGGGAGAAGCCCGTTGACGTGGCGAGCGTTGTGCGGCAGAAAATGCCCGCCAGCGTGAAGGATCGCAATGCGTGGGCAGACGCGCTGGCAAAAACCTTTGAAAGCCAGAAGATTGCCCCGACCGAGGAGAATATCTGCTCGGTGCTGGCGGTGGCGCAGCAGGAGTCGATGTACCAGTCGGACCCGGCCGTGCCGGGTCTGAACAAAATCGCGTGGAAAGAGATCGACCGCCGCGCGGAATCCATGCATATCCCGGTGTTCCTGGTACACACCGCGCTTAAAATCACCTCGCCGAACGGCAAAAGCTACAGCGAAAGGCTGGATACGGTGAAAACCGAAAAACAGCTCAGCGCCATCTTTGATGATTTCATCAGCATGGTCCCCATGGGGCAGAAGCTGTTTGGCTCCCTGAACCCGGTCCACACCGGTGGCCCGATGCAGGTGAGCATCGCTTTCGCAGAGAAGCATACCGACGGCTATCCGTGGAAAATCGACGGTACGGTGCGCCAGGAGGTCTTCTCCCTGCGCGGCGGGCTGTGGTTCGGCACGTATCATCTGCTGAACTATCCGGCTAACTACAGTGAGCCGCTGTACCGCTTTGCCGACTTTAACGCCGGCTGGTATGCCAGCCGTAATGCGGCATTCCAGAGTGCGGTTAGCCGCGCAAGCGGCGTTAAGCTCGCGCTGGACGGCGATCTCATTGCTTACGGCAGCAGCGAGGCGGGAAGCACCGAGCTGGCCGTACGGAAATTATCGACAGCGCTTGATATGAGCAACAGCGATATCCGCCGTCAGCTTGAAAAAGGCGACAGCCTGGCATTCGAGAAAACGGAACTGTACAAAAAGGTGTTTGCGCTGGCGGAGCAGAAAAGCGGAAAAGCGTTACCGCGGGCTATCCTGCCGGGCATTCAGCTGGAAAGCCCGAAGATCACGCGTAACCTGACCACCGCCTGGTTCGCAAAGCGCGTGGACGATCGCCGGGCGCGCTGTATGGGGCTTTAGCGGCGACGGCGTAAGCGCAGCACTAATGCCACCACGCCCAGAACCATACATCCCGCGAGGAAGGGAATCAGGCCGAAGAGGGTACTGACGCCAAATCCAATCTCCACTCGCGGGCGTCCGTTATCCTGCACTTGCATCAGGTGTTCATAAACGCCCGGGGCGTGGACCAGCATATTCAGCAGCTGTGAGCCGGCCCAGAAGCAGAACAGGACAAACAGGGCATAAGCGATATTACCCGCCGTGGAGGTTTTTGGTTTGCCGCCAAAAATCGGTTTCGACAATGTAAAGTCAGCCATATGACCTCCCGAAATATCACTCTGTTTCAATACGCGTCTTACAGGGTGAGTTTGACAGGTCATCGCATTTGTCAATATCAGAATCGTGGTAATTTACCCGCCGGAATCCTCCTGGATTGTCGATTTCTGCAGCACATCACAATTTCGTCACTTAAGTGAAATTACGTCGCGTTTCAGAATTTCCGTATCTGCCACAGACCTGGCCATAAAACTGTGAGAGGATGTCTTTTTTTCCTGCCGGAGTTGTTATGAAGCTCACGTCCAAACTACGCCGTGACTGGCACTACTACGCCTTTGCCATCGGGCTGATCTTTATTCTTAACGGTGTCGTGGGCCTGCTGGGGTTTGAAGCAAAAGGGTGGCAAACGTATGCCGTCGGGCTGGTGACCTGGGTAATCAGCTTCTGGCTGGCGGGGTTGATTATCCGCCGTCGCCCTGAAGAGACGACAGCGGATGAGGCGGAGTCGGCGAATCGCGCCGATTAACCGTTTACGGAACTTTTAAGCGCGCTGTCGGCGGCGTGACGCTCCAGCGCCAGTTCGATCAGGCGGGTGATCAGCTCCGGGTAGCTCAGCCCGCTCGCCTGCCACAGCTTCGGATACATGCTGATGTTGGTGAATCCCGGCAGCGTGTTGATTTCGTTGATCACCACCTCGTTTTCCGGGGTCAGGAACACGTCCACGCGCGCCATGCCGCAGCAGCCGAGCGTCTGATAGGCGTGAACGGCGATCGCGCGGATCTTATCGTTAACCGCCGGATCGAGATCCGCAGGAACGACAACCTGCGCGCCCTGGTCATCAATGTATTTGGTATCGTAGGAGTAGAAGTCGCTGTTTAACACCACTTCGCCGCAGGTGCTCGCCTGTGGAAAATCGTTGCCCAGCACGGCGCACTCAATTTCACGGCCCTTGATCCCCTGCTCAACCACCACTTTATGGTCGAATTCGAACGCCAGGCGGACGGCCTGGGTGAACTCTGCTTCGCTGGTCACTTTGCTGACGCCCACGGAGGAGCCCTGGTTGGCAGGCTTCACAAACAGCGGCAGCCCCAGTTGACCGCTAACCTGCGCGAAGCTGTGCGTGTCGCGGTTGGCGCGGGTGAGCGTTACGAACGGGGCAATATTCAGCCCGGCGTCGCGCAGCAGGCGTTTGGTGACGTCTTTATCCATGCACGCGGCAGAGCCGAGGACGTCCGAGCCGACGAACGGCAGGTTGGCCATGCGCAGCATCCCCTGCAGGGAACCATCTTCCCCCAGCGTGCCGTGAACGATGGGGAAGACAACGTCGATCTGAGCGAGAGCCTGCGCATTGCCGGCGTCGATGAGTTGCCCCTTCACGACGCCGGGAACGGTCGCGACGCTCACTTCTGAAGGATTCAGGGCGATGTGTGCCGGGTCGTGCGCGTTAAGCAGATACTGGCTGGCGTCGTTGACGTGCCACTGGCCCTGTTTATCAATGCCCAGCAGCACCACGTCAAAACGGCTTTTATCGATCGCATCAACGATATTTTTGGCCGATTGCAATGATACTTCGTGCTCCGCTGATTTTCCCCCAAAGACAATACCTACGCGCTGCTTAGCCATCTCACTCTCTTCCAGTCTGACGAAAAGCCAATAACATACCACGATGCCCGGCGGGTTTCGCGGCCTTCTGCCATACTATTTTGGGGAATGCTAAGGGGGGAGAGTGAAAGGAAAAACGCTGCTGACCGTATTTATCATTGTGGCCGCTGCAGCGGCGGGCTACCGCTGGTTGCCGTCCTATTACAACCCTTTCACACCGCTGGCACTGGACGATCCGCCAGGCCGCATCACCCTGTATAAGCTTCGGCGCTTAACGCCTGAGGCGTGCGCAAGCCTGCTTGCGCAGGCTAATCAACGCAATCTTATCCGCACCCAGCCGATCGCTGACACCGCCGGTGAATGCCCGCTGAGCAACGTGGTGCGCGTGCGCGACTTCGGCCCGGTCGGGCTGAACAGCAGCTTTCTTGCCAGCTGTCCGCTGGCGCTAAGCTCAGCCCTCTTTATCAGCCAGCAGGCGCGACCGCTGACAAAACGCTATACCGGCAGCGACCTCGTGCGTATCGACCACCTCGGCAGCTTTGCCTGCCGCAATATTTACCACCGCCCTGACGCGCGCCGCAGCGAACATGCCACGGCCGAGGCGCTGGATATCGCCGCTTTTCGTCTGAAAGATGGGGAGCGCGTGACGGTGCTGAACGGCTGGAAGGCGGCAAACACCCGGCCCTGGCTGAAGGCCATGCTGGCGGCAAGCTGTGGCTACTACGGAAACGGCCTGGGGCCGGAGTATAACGCGGCGCACGCTAACCATTTCCATTTGGGCATGCGCGGCTTCGGGCTTTGCCGCTGAAGCATAATATTCCGCCAGAAAATGGATAAATTGTGACTTGTTTCACAAATATGATGACTGGGAAGATAAAACACCAAAGTCAGTCAGGGCGCATCTCTGGTGCGACGTCAAAACGCGTAACTTGCTAATCTGTCGGCGAATTCGCCTAAAAATGAAGACTATTTCTTTATGGAATCCTGGAAAGTTAATCTCATCTCGGTCTGGTTCGGCTGTTTCTTCACCGGGCTGGCCATCAGCCAGATCCTGCCGTTCCTGCCGCTGTACGTCTCGCAGCTGGGGGTCACCTCGCACGAAGCGCTCTCCATGTGGTCCGGCCTGACGTTTAGCGTCACGTTTCTGGTCTCCGCCATTGTGTCACCCATGTGGGGCAGCCTGGCGGATCGGAAAGGCCGTAAGCTGATGCTGCTGCGCGCCTCGCTCGGGATGGCGATAGCCATTTTGCTGCAGGCCTTCGCCACCAACGTCTGGCAGCTGTTTTTCCTGCGTGCGGTGATGGGGCTGACGTCCGGGTATATTCCGAATGCCATGGCGCTGATCGCCTCTCAGGTGCCGCGCGAGCGCAGCGGCTGGGCGCTGAGTACGCTCTCAACGGCGCAGATCGGCGGCGTCATCGGCGGGCCGCTGCTGGGGGGCTTTCTGGCGGACCACGTCGGGCTGCGCGCGGTATTCATCATCACCGCGATCCTGCTGGTGGTCAGTTTTCTGGTGACGCTCTTTCTGATCAAAGAGGGAGGCCGCCCGGTTATCAGCAAAGCTGAGCGCCTGAGCGGCAGGGCCGTCTTCGCCTCGCTGCCTTATCCGGGGCTGATGATTAGCCTGTTTGTGACCACCATGGTGATCCAGCTCTGTAACGGATCGGTCGGTCCGATTCTGGCGCTGTTTATCAAGTCGATGGAGCCGGAGAGCACGAATATCGCTTTTCTGAGCGGCATGATTGCCGCCGTGCCGGGCGTATCCGCCCTGATTTCCGCGCCGCGTCTGGGAAAACTGGGGGACAGGATCGGCACGGCGCGCATCCTGATGGCGACGCTGATCGTTGCGGTCGTCCTCTTCTTCGCGATGTCGTTCGTCACGTCTCCGCTTCAGCTTGGCGTACTGCGATTTCTGCTCGGCTTTGCTGACGGCGCCATGTTGCCTGCGGTTCAGACCCTGCTGGTTAAATATTCCAGCGACCAGGTAACGGGGCGCATTTTTGGGTATAACCAGTCATTTATGTATCTGGGGAATGTTGCCGGCCCGCTTATTGGCGCATCCGTTTCCGCAATGGCCGGCTTTCGCTGGGTATTTGCGGCCACGGCCATTGTCGTGTTAATCAATATTATCCAGCTGGCTATTGCGCTGCGTCGCCGCAGACAAATGGCGGAGGCCGGGTCGGCGAGATAATTGTTGGGATGATGCATTATATATTCTTATGGTAGCCGCATTTTTATATAACAAAATGCGGCGTTTTTATATAGAAAAACGTTTCGCTGAAAATGCCAGCGCCCTAATTTGGCGGCGATCTCACTTTTGCATAAGATAATAATTTTCTCCGCTTTGCATATTGCATTCCTGGTGTTAATTTCAGGGAAAACCCCATAAGGAAATAGCACGATGAAGAATCTCATTGCTGAGTTGCTGGTTAAGCTTGCACAAAAGGAAGAAGAGTCAAAAGAGCTGGTCGCCCAGGTCGAAGCGCTGGAGATTGTTGTTACCGCGCTGTTACGTCGGATGGATACCTCTGACCAGCAGGCGCTGATTGACAGTATTGAAGGCGCCCTTGATAAAGCGCGGCCTGATACCCAGGTCCCCCCCGAGGATGCCGATCTGCTTCAGCAATATGTAAAGAAGCTGTTAAGGCATCCGCGCAGCTAAACCGTCACAGTACGTAACGACGTGTCATAGAATTGTCATGCAGGATGCCTATAGTCGCTCTGTTTTTATTTTTATGTATTTGTACATGGAGAAAATAAATTGAAACAGAGCGCACTTTTCATCGCATTACTTCCCCTGTTAATTACCCCTGCCATTTATGCTGACACCACGCAAACCAGCGTGCTGGACAATCGTGCGGCAAAAGGGGATATCACCCAGCCCGGCGGCGCGCGCCGTTTATCAGAAGATCAAACGGCCGCTATTCGCGCTTCGCTAAATGATAAGCCGGCGAAAAATATTATTCTGCTGATTGGCGATGGAATGGGCGATTCCGAAATCACGGCGGCGCGAAATTACGCCGAGGGGGCGGGCGGCTTTTTTAAAGGTATCGATGCATTACCGCTGACCGGACAATATACCCATTACGCGCTGGATAAAAAAACCGGTAAACCCGATTACGTAACGGACTCCGCGGCCTCTGCCACGGCGTGGTCCACGGGCGTGAAAACCTATAATGGCGCGCTGGGCGTGGATATTCACGAAAAAGATCATCAAACCCTTCTCGAGATGGCAAAGGCGGCGGGCCTGGCGACCGGCAACGTCTCCACCGCTGAGCTTCAGGATGCGACGCCCGCGGCGCTGGTGGCGCACGTGACCTCGCGTAAATGCTACGGTCCGTCAGTGACCAGCGAAAAATGCCCAACCAACGCGCTGGAAAAAGGCGGCAAAGGGTCGATTACGGAACAGCTGCTCAATGCGCGTCCTGACGTGACCCTGGGCGGCGGGGCGAAAACCTTTGCAGAAACCGCGACGGCGGGCGAGTGGCAGGGCAAAACGCTGCGCGAGCAGGCGCAGGCGCGCGGCTATCAGCTGGTGAGTGACGCCAGTTCTCTTGCCGCCATCACCGATGCGAACCAGGACAAGCCGCTGCTGGGGCTCTTCTCTGAGGGCAACATGCCCGTGCGCTGGGAAGGTCCAAAAGCCTCGTATCACGGCAATATCGATAAGCCTGCGGTGACCTGTACGCCAAACCCGAAACGCACGGACAGCGTGCCGACGCTGGCGGCGATGACCGATAAAGCGATCTCTCTGCTGAGCAAGAGCGAAAAAGGGTTCTTCCTGCAGGTAGAAGGCGCGTCAATCGACAAGCAGGATCATGCGGCGAATCCGTGCGGCCAGATTGGTGAAACCGTCGATCTGGACGAAGCGGTGCAGAAGGCGCTGGAGTTCGCGAAAAAAGACGGCAACACCCTGGTGATCGTCACCGCCGACCACGCGCACGCCAGCCAGATTATTCCGCCAGATACCAAAGCCCCGGGCCTGACGCAGGCGCTGAACACCAAAGACGGCGCCGTTATGGTGTTGAGCTACGGCAACTCTGAAGAGGAGTCCATGGAGCATACCGGCACCCAGCTGCGCATTGCCGCCTACGGGCCGCATGCGGCAAACGTGGTCGGCCTGACCGACCAAACGGATCTGTTCTATACCATGAAGGCCGCGCTGGGGCTTAAGTGATAAAACCCCGGCGGAAATCACATCTGCCGGGTGGTTTTTTTCCTGTCACGAGCCAGACTTACAGGGAATGTTCACAAAAGGATGGTGCAATGAAAACAACATTACTGGTTACTCTGCTCTCCGGCCTGTTCCTCATCTCCTCGGCGAATGCTGAAGAGAAAACCTTAACGCCGCAACAACAGCGTATGACCACCTGTAATCAACAGGCGACGTCTCAGAGCCTGAAGGGCGACGCCCGCAAGACCTACATGAGCGACTGCCTCAAAAACGGCGCCTCGAAGCCAGCTGAAAAAAGCCTGACGCCGCAGCAGCAAAAGATGCGCGAGTGTAACGCGAAGGCCACCGAACAGTCCCTGAAAGGGGACGATCGCAGCAAGTTCATGAGTGCCTGCCTGAAGAAAAAAGTGTAGTTCTAACGGGTGAGCGGCTTCGGCAGCTCACCCGAAATTTCATACTTTCCCCGCAGACCCCCTCTCTATAATTTGGGAAAATGTTTCAGAATATTCCCAAAAATGATGAATGATGAAACCTATTACAACAAAAAGCGCATTCGGGAAGAGTGGAATTTAACCCTTTCTCAGGATGACCCTCACCGCGCCGGCATTCAGTTTGCCCGGCGAGTTCGGCTGGCGCGCGCCGTCGGGCTGGCGGCGATGTTTTTCCCGATCGCGGGGATGCTGGTCACCCATTTTTTAGCCGGAGGCTGGTGGCTTTTGCTGGTGGGCTGGGCCTTCGTCTGGCCCCACTTTGCCTGGCAGCTATCCTACCGGGCCGCGTCACCGCATCAGCAGGAAATTTTCAATCTTAAAATCGATGCCATTATCGCCGGGCTCTGGATTGGCGTGATGGGGATGAGCGCGTTACCCACGGCAGCGCTGTTGATGATGGTAGGGATGAATATGATGGGCTCCGGCGGCTGTCGTCTGTTTATCCCGGGGATCGCGTTGACCCTGCTTTCCGCGCTGGTGATGCTGCCGCTGTTTGGTCGCCTGGCCGTCTTCAACCCCGACCTCCTGGAGTGGGGCTTAACCCTTCCCGTGCTCGTGCTCTATCCCATGCTGTTTGCCTGGCTCAGCCACCGTACTGCCGTCAGGCTTGCCGAGCATAAGCAGCGGCTGGAAATGATGAGCACTCGCGACGGCATGACCGGGGTCTTTAATCGCCGACACTGGGAAATGCTGCTGCGAAATGAATTTGAGCATTGTCGGCGCAGCCACTGCACCGCCACGATTTTGCTGATTGATATCGACCACTTTAAAAATATCAACGATACCTGGGGGCACGATGTGGGCGACGAAGCGATCGTCGCCATTACGCGTCAGCTCCAGCTGTCGGTGCGCTCAGGCGATGCGATTGGCCGGTTTGGTGGGGACGAGTTTGCGGTGATCATGTCGCAGACCGCGGCGGAAAGCGCCATCGCCGTCATGTCCCGGGTGCATGAGCGGCTGGAAAACCTGTCGTTACCGTGCGCGCCAAAGGAGGCGCTGCGCATCAGCGTGGGCGTTGCCCCCTGGGGACCGCAGTTTGGGCATTATCGTGAATGGCTCAAGGCGGCTGACGTGGCGCTGTACAGGGCGAAAAATGCCGGGCGCAGCCGCACCGAAGTGGCCGCCTGACGCCCGACTTCCCATCAGGATTTACTCAGCTTCTCTGATTTTTCCATGCATTTTGCCATCGCTTCAATGACGGCCGAGCGGAACCCGCGTTCTTCGAGCACCCGCACCGCTTCAATGGTGGTACCGCCCGGGGAGCAGACCATATCTTTCAGTTCACCCGGGTGTTTGCCGGTTTCCAGCACCATTTTGGCGGAGCCCATCACGGCCTGCGCGGCGAACTTATACGCCTGCGCACGCGGCATCCCGCCAAGCACGGCGGCATCGGCCATCGCTTCTAAAAACATGAAGACATACGCAGGGGCAGAACCGCTGACGCCGACCACCGGATGGATCATCGCTTCGGCAATCACTTCAGCTTCACCGAAGCAGCGGAAAATGTTCAGTACATCAGCCACTTCTTCAGTCGTCACCAGCGCGTTAGGCGTGACGGAGGTCATACCGGCGTTGACCAGTGAAGGGGTGTTGGGCATTGCGCGGACGATTTTACGGTCGTGACCCAGCGCGCGCGCCAGCTGATCGAGCGTGACGCCCGCGGCAATCGACACCACCAGCGTCTCTTTATTCAGGCTGGAGGTGATATCACTCAGCACTTTGATCATGATGTTCGGCTTGACGGCGCCAAAGACGATATCGGCAACCTGGGCCACTTCCTGCGCGCTTTCGGCGGCGTTGATCCCGTATTCATCGCGCAGCGCGGCGACCTTGTCCGGTGACGGGGTATAGACCCAAATCTGACCCGGCAGCACCTGCCCGCTGGCGATCAGGCCGCCCAGGATGGCTTTGCCCATGTTACCGCAGCCGATAAACCCGATTTTCTTGTCCATCACGATTCTCCGTCATTATGCGTTGTTTTCTCTGATAGATAGCTTAACAACGAAATGCAGGCGACAATAGTCGGCAGAGTCATTATGGGGAGACAACATGGCGATTTGGGTTGATGCGGACGCGTGTCCGAATGTGATTAAAGAGATTTTATTTCGCGCCGCCGAGCGCGTTCAGATGCCGCTGACGCTGGTGGCGAATCAGAATATACGCGTACCGCCTTCGCGCTTCATTCGCTCACTGCGCGTGCCGGCGGGGTTTGACGTCGCGGATAACGAAATTGTTCGCCTGTGCAGCGCGGAGGATCTGGTGATCACGGCGGATATCCCGCTGGCGGCAGAGGTGCTGGAAAAAGGGGCGGCGGCGCTCAACCCGCGCGGTGAGCGATATTCGCCTTCTACCATTCGGGAAAAACTCACTATGCGCGACTTTATGGATACGATGCGGGCCAGCGGCGTGCAGACCGGCGGGCCGGACAGCCTGTCCCAGCGCGATCGCCAGCAGTTTGCGGCTGAACTGGATAAATGGCTGCTGGAAGTGAAGCGCCGCACAGCGTAATGATAATTATTGTCAATGTGTGGTACAGTTTGGCCTCCACAGGGTTGTCATCCCGTACCGCTTTGCAGTAAAGTAATCGACACATCTTCTGCAATAATTTCTTTACACTCTTCAGCCATCCGGCATCAAGGGGAACACCTGGCTATGACCCAACCCATCTTTTTAGTTGGCCCTCGCGGCTGTGGGAAAACCACCGTTGGCCTCGAGCTGGCACGCGTGTGTCATCGCCAGTTTGTGGATACCGACCACTGGCTGCAAACCGAGGCCGGAAAAACCATCGCTGAGATTGTTGAGCAAGAGGGATGGGAAAGCTTTCGCGCTCGCGAAACCGCCGCGCTGAAAGCGGTCACCACGCCTGCAGCCGTGATTGCGACCGGCGGCGGCATTGTTCTCGCCGAGTGTAATCGTCATTTTATGCGCGAAAAGGGGATTGTGATTTATCTCAGCGCGCCGGTATCCGCTCTGGTGGGGCGTCTGGAAGCCTTCCCGGAAGAGGGGCAACGCCCTGCGCTGACCTCCAGACCGCTCAGCGAAGAGGTGAGCGAAGTGCTGGCCGAGCGCGATGCGTTATACCGCGAGGCGGCTCACCACGTGGTGGATGCGTCCGCCTCTCCCGAAGACGTTGTAATTCAGATTATTACCGCCCTGCGTTTGGCTTGTGCCAGCTAACCGGCGTCTATACTGATAGCTCAGACAGAAAAAAAGGATGAGCTATGCCAACCAGACCTCCCTATCCGCGTGAAGCGCGCATTGTTACCGTTGAAAAAGGCCAGACGGGTCATACCGTGACCTGGTATCAACTGCGTGCCGACCACCCTAAGCCGGACTCGCTGATCAGCGAACATGAGACTGAACAGGAAGCGCTGGATGCGAAGCGGCGCTACGAAGATCCCGATAAAACCTGAATGTTTTCCTAAACGCTCCAGGATCGTGCCTGAATCACACTTTTTACTCACCGGAAAAGTTAAGCAGGAGTTAATATTTAGTTATTACAAGTCACTCCGGTATCGGCAGGCGATCTTTACATTTTGATGTCGCGATCGCCTGCTACGCTTGGTGCTGTTTTGTTGAAAAAATGAACTGTGCAGCGTAGTGAGCCTGTACCTGTGTGCACGATGTTGGAGTAATGGAAGGCGAAAAAGATGAAGGCAACGTTGGCGATCCTCACCATTGGTGTGGTCCCTGTAAGCGAAGTGTTACCGCTCTTAACCGAGCATGTATCTGAACAACAGATAACGCATCTGAGCCTGCTGGGGAAGATGAGTCGGGAAGAGGTCATGGAAGACTACGCTGTCGAGGCGGGGGAGGAACCCCTGGCGACGTTATTAAGTGACGGTAAACTGGCGCACGTTTCCCGCCAGAAGATCGAGCGCGCGCTGCAGGGCGTGATAGAAGTGCTCGATAATCAAGGCTATGACGTTATTTTGCTGATGAGCACCGCACCCATTAAGGGCCTCACGGCACGTAATGCGATTTTGCTGGAGCCGATGCGGATCATTCCGCCGCTGGTGGCCTCTATCGTTGATGGTCATCAGGTGGGGGTGATTGTCCCTATCGAGGAGCTCATGGATAACCAGGAGGCAAAATGGCACGTGCTGGAAAAAGTCCCTTTGTATGCACTGGCCAATCCGTTCTGGGACAGTGAGGCAAAGCTGATTGCTGCCGGTAAGGAGCTGCTGGAGAGAGGGGCCGATGTCCTGATCCTGGACTGCCTGGGTTTCCATCAGCATCACCGTGATTTGCTGCAAAAAGCGCTGGACGTGCCCGTGCTGTTATCCAACGTTCTGATGGCGCGTCTGGCCTCGGAACTGCTCACGTAATGATTTTGCGTGACAGGCGATGAGCATGGCCCCTATAGTGAATTTTTATCTAAAAATATAAGGGCCAGTTCATGCTTCAAAGTAACGAATACTTTTCCGGTAAAGTGAAATCCATTGGTTTTACCAGCAGCAGCACTGGCCGCGCCAGTGTCGGCGTTATGGCGGAAGGGGAATACACCTTTGGCACCGCGGAAGCGGAAGAAATGACGGTCGTCAGCGGCGCGCTGAACGTGTTACTGCCGGGCGAAACGGAGTGGAAAGTGTATGCTGCCGGTCAAGCTTTCAACGTGCCTGGCCACAGCGAATTTCATTTGCAGGTTGCTGAACCGACCTCTTATCTGTGCCGCTACCTGAAATAAAAAATTAGCCGGGTGGCGCTAACGCTTACCCGGCCTGCGTTTTGCCCGTTATCTTTGCGCTTCGCCGCCGAGACCTTCCACCAGATTCTGAATCAGCGCGGCCAGCTCGCCGGTCATCAGGATGAAGTCCGCGTCAAAACGCTGGGCGTAATCTTCCCTGTCGATATCTTCGTTCCGATCGCGCAGCTCATCGCAGAACTTCAGACGCTTCACGGAGCCGTCGTCGCACATCACGAACTGAATACGCTGCTGCCAGTCGAGCGCCAGTTTGGTGACCACTTTACCCGCCTCGATGTGTACGGCGATCTCGTCGCTCACCAGATCCTGCTTCTTCGCGCGGATCACGCCACCGTCTTCCAGCAGGGCTTTCAGCTCGGCTTCATCAAGGATCTGGAAACCCTGTGCCGCAGCACCGCTGCGTACCCATTCGGTCAGGGTCAGCTCAATCGGCGTTTCCAGCGCCAGCGGAACGACCGGTAAAGATCCGAGGCTTTTGCGCAGCAGGGCCAGCGTGTCTTCTGCTTTTTTGGCGCTGGCGCAGTCGACCATGATCAGCCCGTTAACGGTGTCGATCCACATCATCGTCTGGCTGAAGCGGCTGAAGGCGCGCGGCAGCAGGGAGTGCAGAACTTCATCTTTCAGCGAATCTTTTTCGGTCTTTTTCAGCTTGCGGCCCTGTTCGGCTTCCAGCTTGAAAATTTTCGCCTCAAGCGCCTGCTTCACCACCGGCGTCGGCAGGATTTTCTCTTCTTTACGGGCGCAGACGATGATTTGACCCGTGCTGCTGGCGTGGGTCAGTGCATCGCTTTGTGAACCCATTGGCGGTACCCAACCGGTTTTTGCCATGTCCTGGCTACCGCAAGGGGAAAAGGTATAAGCGGCTAACTGTTTTTCCATCTCTTCTGCACGCAGCGAAACGTCGCGGCTGAGACGGTAAACCATCAAATTTTTGAACCACAGCATGATAATTTCCACGGCCTTGTCGTTAAATCAGCGGGCATGATAACGAATTGTCGCATCGCTTGCATTGCTAATCGGGAAGCGTGCTTCTACTCTGTTGATAATCAAAATAATGAGGAGAGTCTTGTGCGTATTGGGATTGATTTGGGCGGCACCAAAACAGAAGTTATCGCGCTGAGCGAGCGGGGGGAGCAGCTGTTCCGCCATCGTCTGCCGACGCCGCGCGATGATTATCACCAGACTATCGAGACGATTGCTCAGCTGGTCGAGATGGCCGAGCAGGCAACGGGGCAAACCGGCAGCGTCGGGATGGGGATCCCGGGGTCGATCTCGCCGTATACCGGGGTGGTTAAAAACGCCAACTCCACCTGGCTCAACGGTCAGCCGTTTGATAAGGATTTAAGCGCGCGCCTGAAGCGGGAAGTGCGTCTGGCCAACGACGCCAACTGCCTGGCGGTCTCTGAGGCCATCGACGGCGCGGCGGCCGGTGCCCAGACCGTGTTTGCCGTCATCATCGGTACCGGCTGCGGCGCGGGCGTCGCGTTCGGCGGGCGCGCCCATATCGGCGGTAACGGTACCGCCGGCGAGTGGGGGCACAACCCGCTGCCGTGGATGGATGACGATGAGCTTAAATACCGCGCTGAAGTGCCGTGCTACTGCGGTAAACAAGGCTGTATTGAGACGTTTATCTCCGGCACCGGTTTTGCGACCGACTACCACCGTCTGAGCGGCCAGCCGCTCAAGGGGAACGAGATTATGCGTCTGGTCGAAGAGCAGGATCCGGTGGCCGAACTGGCCCTGAGCCGCTACGAAATGCGGCTGGCGAAATCCCTGGCGCACGTGGTGAATATTCTCGATCCGGACGTCATTGTGCTCGGCGGCGGCATGAGCAACGTCGACCGGCTGTACGCCACGGTACCGAACCTGGTGAAGCAGTGGGTCTTCGGCGGCGAGTGTGAAACCCCGATCCGCAAAGCCGTCCACGGTGACTCCAGCGGCGTGCGCGGAGCGGCGTGGCTGTGGCCGGAATAAAAGCAAATCGTGTTTATTCCCTCTCCCTGTGGGAGAGGGTCAGGGTGAGGCAAGGTAAAAGCAAAACAGCAACGCAAGTTGCTGTTTTTGGTGTTTGTACCCTCTCCCTGTGGGAGAGGGCCAGGGTGAGGGCACCAGACCGCTCCGACCCCCATTTATTCCACCGCAAATTCCCTATCCAGCCTGCTATACCCCAGCCCGTTAATCTTCTTCACTTTGATCTGCACCGGAATGCGCTCTTTCATCGCCTCTACGTGGCTGATCACGCCGATGGTTTTCCCGGTGGCGTTCAGCGCGTCGAGCGCATCCAGCGCGGTATCCAGCGTTTCGCTGTCGAGCGTGCCGAAACCTTCATCCAGGAACAGGGAATCGATCCGCGTTTTATGGCTCACCAGGTCAGAAAGGGCCAGCGCCAGCGCCAGGCTGACGAGGAAGCTCTCGCCGCCAGAGAGGGTCCGGGTATCACGAACCGCATCCGCCTGCCAGGTATCGACCACTTCCAGCTCCAGCGCGTCGCTGGCCTTGCGCTGCAATAAATAACGCCCGTGCAGACGGTTAAGCTGCTGGTTAGCAAGCCAGACAAGATTGTCCAGGGTCAGTCCCTGGGCGAACTTACGGAACTTGTCGCCGGTGCTGGAGCCGATAAGCGCATTCAGATAACCCCAGTCGTCGGCCTGGCGCGCGGCCTCTTCAATTTGCTGCATCAGCGCCAGCCGATGCTGACGGTTATCGCTGTCCTGCTTAAGCTGCTGGCGGATCTCACCCTGATGCGTCGTGTTCTCGCGAAGCCGCTGCGCCAGCTGCTGCAGCCGGCTTTGCAGCCTCGGTGCATCGGCGTCGAGCCCTTCCGGCCGCAGGGCCAGATGCGCCTGCAGCTGCTGGTTAGCCTGGCCGCACAGCGCCGCGGCCTGCTGGGTCTGGTTTTCCAGCGACTGCTTCATCTGTTCGAGGTGGCGAATGGCGCCGTCATCCAGCAGGGCGGCAAGGAACGCGTCCCGATCGGCAAAGCAGCTCGCCGCGAGCGCCGCGGTGAACTGCGTCTGTGACTGCTGCAGGCGCTCTTGCTCCAGCTTTTCCTGCTGCTGCTGCGCGGCGAGCTGGCTTTGCAGCGACACGCATTCGTCGTGGACGTCGCGCCAGCCGTCAGGAATGGCCGGTTCGGCTTCTTCGCCGTTCGTTGCCGGAAGCGTGTCGAGCAGCGGCTTCAGGGCGCCGATACGTTCCTGCAGCACGCCGTGCTGGGTTTGCTTCTCCTGCCACTGCGCGAATTCCGCTTCGCGGGCGTGCAGCCAGGCGGCTTCGCTCCCCGCTTCGGGAGCGCTAAGCGACAGCGCGAGCAGGGTGTTCTCCAGCGCCTGGCGCGTGGCCGCCAGCTGCTGCTGGTGCTGCCGCTCCTGCATCTCCTGCTCGTGCAGCTGGTTTTGCAGGGTGAGACGCTGGCTAAGCTGATAAAGCTGACGTTCGTAGCGTTCCTGTTCGTTCATCCATGGCGCAATATCTTCCTGAATATTAAGCGCTATATTCAGAGAGGCGCAGGCCGCCATCCATTCTTTAGTGAGCGCTTGCTCTTCCTTAGAGAGCGTCTGCGCGTCGTCTGTCTCGCGCTGAATTTGCTGGGTCAGGGCATTAACCTGTCCCAGCACCAGCAGGCCTTCCTCTTTAAGCGCGGCCACCTCTTTTTCCAGGGCATCACGCCGACGCTGGTTATCCGTCAGCTCAAGCGACTGATACTGCTCAACGGCGGGATGCTCGCTGGAGCCGCACAGCGGACAGGGTTTGCCTGCCTCAAGCCGGGAACGATAGCTTTCCAGATCTTTAATCGTCGCTTCACGTTCGCACAGGGCCTTCAGGTCCAGATAGTGCTGGTGTTTCTCTTTGTACTGCTGGCGGCGTAGCGTCAGCGTTTCATTAAGCGTGTTCTGCTCCGCCTGAGCTTTCTGCACGCTTTCACCGCTCTGGCGCAGGCGCTTTTGCAGCGGCTGATAGCGGGCATGCAGCGACGTTAGCCGCTGGCGCAGCGGGCGTGTTTCGGCCTGCTGCTCCATGGCCGCGCTGACCTCATCCGTCGTCAGGGTCAGCGTATTTTCCGGCATCTCTGCCAGCTTGTGACGTAATTCATTCATCCGCGCAGCAAGCGAGGCCAGCTGCGCGTTATCGCGGTTCAGCTGCGAGAACTGGGCGCGCCAGCCGGCAATCTCCTGGCCCAGCAGGCGATAGCGTTCGTGATCCGCCAGCCACTGCGCGAGCGCCGTCAGTTCGGCCTGAAGCTGCTCGTGGTCACGCAGGGCGGTATTGCGGATACGCGAACGCAGTGCGGTTTTGGCCTGTAAGCGAGTATTTACTTCAACAATTCGCTGCCGTGTTTGCGCCAGGCGCGCGGTTTGCTCCTGCTGATGTTCCCAGAGTGGACGAAGCTGGGCGGCGGGCAGCGCAAGCTGGAGCTTTGCCAGCTCTGGCGCCGCGTTCGTCAGCGCCTGCTGCGCCTGCTGCTGCATCGCGGTAACGCGCTGTTGCTCCAGCACGAGCTCATCATGACGCGTAAGCCACTGAAAATGTTTCTGTTGGCTTTGCTGCTGTTCCAGCAGGGTTTTCTCTTCGTCAGTAAGTGCCTGCAAACTTTGCTGTAACTGCTGCTGCTGTTCTTCGCTGAGCAGCACGACGCCCGCCGCCTGCGCCTCGCACTTTTCCAGCACGCTGCGGGCCGCTTTGTGTTTTTCAAACACCATGGCGGAAATCTGGCCGTAGATTTCGGTGCCGGTTAGCTCTTCCAGCAGCTCGGCACGATCGCTCGGTTTGGCGTTGAGGAAGGCGGCAAACTGCCCCTGGGAGAGCAGCATCGAGCGGGTAAAGCGGCCATAGTCCAGCCCGGTGAGCGCGGCGGTTTGCTCCAGTTTATCCGTCACCTTATCGGCAAGAATTTTGCCGTCTTCGCAGCGCGCCAGCTCCACGCGCGGCGCCTGCAGGTTCCCGTCCGGCTGGTTGCGCGCCCGGTTCTGGCTCCAGAAGGCGCGATAGGCGATGCCTTTAACCTCGAACTCCACCTCTGCCAGGCACTCGGCGGTGTCGCGCGTCATCAGGTCGTTTTGCGCCTGAGAGACCTTCTGCAGCCGCGGCGTTTCGTGATAAAGCGCCAGGCAGATGGCGTCGAGCAGGGTGGTTTTGCCTGCCCCCGTCGCGCCGGTGATGGCAAACAGACCGTTACTGGCAAACGGCTCGGCGGTGAAGTCAATTTTCCACTCGCCCTTGAGGGAATTGAGATTTTTCAGGCGCAGGCTCAGAATTTTCACGCGTTGTCTTCCTCATCATTGAGCGCATGCAGGGTATGGTTGAACAGTTCGCTAAGCCTTGCGCGCTTCGCGTCGTCAATTTCCTCCTGCGAGAGCCTGCGTTCAAATACCTCTTCCACCCGCAGTTCGCTGAGCGTTTCCCGCTGGGCGCTTAACAGAATTTTCTCGCGCTGCTCGCGGCTGCGGCGCACCAGTAACACCTCTACCGGCAGGTCTTCGGTCAGGGCCTGGATTTTTCGCTGCATATCGTGCAGGTAGTCGTCGGTGGTGATTTCGATATCCAGCCAGACGGGCGGGTTAAGCGATGCCCCGCGCCACTGCTCAAGCTGGGCGGTAATGGCGTCGAGATCGCCTTTCAGCACCGCCAGCGGCTGGGTAACGGGTACCTCCAGCGTCTCGACGGCGGCGAGTTTGCCCTCGCTGAAGCTCACCAGATGGACGGATTTTGCTTTGCCCGTCTCGTCAAAGCTGAGCGAAATAGGGGATCCGCAGTAGCGAATGTGCTCGCTGCCGCCGATAGCCTGGGCGCGGTGAATATGCCCCAGCGCAATGTAGTCCGCTGGCGGAAAGTTTTGCGCCGGAAAGGCGTCCAGCGTGCCGATATAGATGTCACGCACGGCGTCACTTTTACTGGCCCCTACGGTGGTGAGGTGCCCGGTCGCAATCACCGGAATTGGCCGATCGCCCCGCAGGGCGCAGGCATCGGCGTGCTGCTGGCGATAATAGTCGGTGATGGCCTCTAATAAATGCTGCTGCTTTTCCGCGCCCGACAGCCCCGCCTGGCTTTGCACGATATCGCGCGGACGTAAAAACGGAATGGGACACAGCACCGCCCCCGGCGACCCGTCGCGTTTTTTCAGGATCTGCGGGGCGTGCCCGGCGCTGGCGACCACGGTGGTATTGAGAAACGCCAGGATATCGCGGGACTCGTTGAGCGTCGCAACGGAATCGTGGTTGCCCGCGACAATCACCAGATGACAGCCGGTTTGCTGCAAATTCACCACGAAGCGGTTATACAGTTCCCGCGCATAGCTGGGGGGAGAGCCGGTATCAAAGATGTCACCCGCCACGATAATCGCGTCCACCTCGCGCGTCTGTGCCGTTTCCAGCAGCCAGTTCAGGAACGCTTCATGTTCAGCCGCACGGCTTTTGCTGTAAAAATTTTGGCCCAGATGCCAGTCCGAGGTGTGAAGTATACGCATAGCGGTTCCGTGGCAAAAAAGAGAAAGCAGGATTATAAACGTTCAGAGAAGGGAAAATAACCGCTGTAATAAAACAACGGTTTGCCCGCTAACGTGGTACTGTTTTTCATAAATCTGTCATAAATCTGACGCATAATGGCGCCGAATTACAAACTTGTAACGTAAATAAGATAAGACAGGGCAAAGTATGGCGAGACGTATTCTGGTCGTAGAAGATGAAGCTCCAATTCGTGAAATGGTGTGCTTCGTGCTCGAGCAAAACGGCTTCCAGCCGGTTGAAGCGGAAGATTATGACAGCGCAGTGAACCAGCTGAATGAACCCTGGCCCGATCTGATTCTGCTGGACTGGATGTTGCCCGGCGGCTCCGGACTGCAGTTTATCAAACACCTCAAGCGTGAAGCGCTGACCCGTGACATTCCGGTTGTGATGCTTACGGCGCGCGGAGAAGAAGAGGATCGCGTGCGCGGTCTGGAGACCGGCGCGGACGATTACATTACCAAACCGTTCTCCCCAAAAGAGCTGGTGGCCCGCATTAAAGCCGTGATGCGCCGCATTTCGCCGATGGCGGTGGAGGAGGTGATTGAGATGCAGGGACTCAGCCTTGACCCCACGTCACACCGCGTGATGACCGGCGAAAATCCCCTCGACATGGGGCCTACCGAATTTAAGCTCCTGCACTTCTTTATGACCCACCCGGAGCGCGTGTACAGCCGCGAACAGTTGCTGAATAACGTCTGGGGAACTAACGTGTATGTCGAAGACCGTACGGTTGACGTCCACATCCGCCGCCTGCGAAAAGCGCTGGAACTGAGCGGCCACGATCGCATGGTGCAGACGGTCCGCGGCACGGGTTATCGTTTTTCGACCCGTTTCTGAACAATGACAGGAGTGTGACGCGTGCTGGAACGTCTGTCATGGAAAAGGCTCGTCTTTGAACTGATCTTATGCTGTATTCCCGCCCTCATTCTGGGGGCTTTTCTTGGGCACCTGCCGTGGTTTCTGCTGGCGTCGGTCACCGGGCTGCTGATCTGGCATTTCTGGAACCTGCTGCGCCTCTCGTGGTGGCTATGGGTTGACCGAAGCATGACGCCGCCGCCGGGAAGCGGCAGCTGGGAGCCGCTGCTGTACGGCCTGCACCAGATGCAGATGCGTAATAAAAAGCGCCGCCGCGAGCTGGGTAGCCTGATTAAACGCTTTCGCAGCGGGGCGGAGTCACTGCCGGATGCGGTGATCCTGACCACCGAAGAGGGGACGATCTTCTGGTGTAACGGCCTGGCGCAGCAGCTGCTGGGCCTGCGCTGGCCGGACGACAATGGTCAGAACATCCTCAACCTTCTGCGCTATCCCGAGTTCACGCTGTATCTGAAAAAGCGTGATTTTAGCCGCCCGCATAACCTCAAGCTCAATAACGGTCGTCATCTGGAAATCCGCGTGATGCCCTACAGCGATAAGCAGTGGCTGATGGTGGCGCGCGATGTCACCCAGATGCACCAGCTTGAAGGCGCGCGTCGCAACTTCTTCGCCAACGTCAGCCACGAGCTGCGTACCCCGCTGACCGTGCTTCAGGGCTACCTGGAGATGATGCAGGAGCAAACGCTGGAAGGCGCGCCGCGTGAAAAAGCGCTGCACACCATGCGCGAGCAAACGCACCGGATGGAAGGGCTGGTCAAGCAGCTGCTGACGCTCTCGAAGATTGAGGCGGCGCCTACGCTTGCGCTGAATGACACGATAGACGTGCCGATGATGCTGCGGGTCGTGGAGCGTGAAGCGCAGACGTTAAGCCACAAAAAGCATCACCTGACCTTTGAGGTCGACAGCACGCTAAAGGTGCTGGGCAGCGAAGATGAACTGCGCAGCGCCATTTCTAACCTGGTGTATAACGCGGTGAATCATACCCCGGAGGGGACGGAGATCGTGGTGCGCTGGCGCCATATCCCAGCGGGAGCCGAGTTTAGCGTGGAAGACAACGGGCCGGGGATTGCCCCTGAGCATATTCCGCGCCTGACCGAGCGTTTCTACCGCGTGGATAAAGCGCGATCGCGGCAGACGGGCGGAAGCGGCCTGGGGCTGGCGATTGTGAAACACGCGGTGAATCACCACGAAAGCCGTCTCGATATTCAGAGTACGCTGGGGAAAGGAACCCGCTTCAGCTTCGTTATCCCGGAACGTTTAATTGCCAAAAAGATCGCCTGACGGCAGGCGTGTCATTTTACCTTTCCACGGGTCAGCCATCGCTGGCCCGTTTGCTTTGCAGTCAAGCGAAACGCGAATGAATTTTATACGGCTGACCGTTTTTTGTTCGCATGATTAGCCATGGGTTTTTCTTATAAATAGCGTATTGTTCTGGTGCGTATTTTCATGCTGGCATATTGTTCTGGTTTTGCGATCCCACCTTGCCTTTAAACGTTATAAGCGTTTAAATTGCGCCCCAGATACTGTCAGACCGACTGTATTTGCGTGGTAAATCGAAAAACTATTCTTCTCCACGCCAGGACGGGAGCATATCCCGCTGAAATTGAGCAAATTTTCGGCTGTATCGTCCCGTCAGGGATAGCGAAAATCTCAATGTTTTCAACACCACATCCACAGGCAGTAAGGTTTTATGACCCATCACTTAAAATCGCGTGACATCATCGCGCTGGGCTTTATGACATTTGCGCTGTTCGTTGGCGCAGGCAACATCATTTTCCCTCCAATGGTTGGCTTACAGGCGGGTGAACACGTCTGGACCGCCGCGTTTGGTTTCCTGATTACTGCCGTGGGTCTGCCTGTGCTGACCGTCATCGCGCTGGCGAAGGTCGGCGGCGGCGTGGATAGCCTCAGCACCCCGATTGGCAAAGTGGCTGGCGTTCTGCTGGCAACCGTCTGCTATCTGGCCGTAGGCCCGCTGTTTGCCACCCCGCGTACCGCGACCGTCTCCTTCGAAGTGGGTATTGCTCCCCTGACCGGTGACGGCGCGATGCCGCTGTTTATTTACAGCCTGATCTACTTCGCGATCGTGATTCTGGTTTCCCTCTATCCGGGCAAGCTGCTGGATACCGTGGGTAACTTCCTGGCCCCGCTGAAAATTGTCGCGCTGATTGTTCTGGCGGTAGCGGCCATCGTCTGGCCAGCAGGCCCGATCAGCGACGCGATGGACGCCTATAAAAACGCCGCGTTTTCTAACGGCTTTGTGAACGGCTACCTGACGATGGATACGCTGGGCGCCATGGTGTTTGGTATCGTTATTGTTAACGCCGCGCGTTCCCGCGGTGTGACCGAAGCGCGCCTGCTGACCCGCTATACCATCTGGGCTGGCCTGATGGCCGGCGTGGGCCTGACGCTGCTGTATCTGGCGCTGTTCCGTCTGGGGTCCGATAGCGCCATGCTGGTCGATCAGAACGCCAACGGTGCGGCTATCCTGCACGCCTACGTCCAGCACACCTTCGGCGGTGCGGGCAGTATGCTGCTGGCGGCACTCATCTTCCTGGCCTGTCTGGTCACCGCGGTTGGCCTGACCTGCGCCTGTGCAGAGTTCTTTGCACAGTATCTGCCGCTCTCTTACCGCACCCTGGTGTTTATCCTCGGTATCTTCTCTATGGCGGTGTCCAACCTCGGTCTGAGCCACCTGATTCAGGTCTCTATTCCGGTGCTGACGGCGATTTATCCGCCGTGCATCGTGCTGGTGGTGTTGAGCTTTACTCGCCCGTGGTGGAACAACTCTTCACGAATTATTGCGCCAGCCATGTTTATCAGCCTGATTTTTGGTATCCTTGACGGGATTAAAGCATCAGCTTTCGCGCACATACTGCCGGCATGGACACAGCGTCTGCCGCTGTCCGAGCAGGGCCTGGCCTGGCTGATGCCTACCGTTGTTGCGCTGGTTCTGGCGATTATCTGGGACCGTGCTGCAGGGCGTCAGGTTGCATCGAACGCCCATTAATCAACGGCAACAAACTGTTTAACCACGGGGCTTAAGGCCCCGTGGTTTTTTGTTTTTTTCGTGTTGAATGGCAAGATTTAAATGGAAAGCACTAACAAACTTAAACGTGGATTGAGCACGCGCCACATCCGCTTTATGGCGCTGGGCTCTGCTATCGGCACCGGTCTTTTTTATGGTTCGGCAGATGCCATTAAAATGGCCGGTCCCAGCGTGCTGCTGGCGTACATCATCGGCGGCGTGGCGGCGTATATCATCATGCGCGCGCTCGGCGAAATGTCGGTTCACAACCCGTCCGCCAGCTCATTCTCCCGCTATGCGCAGGAAAACCTCGGCCCGCTGGCCGGATTTATCACCGGCTGGACCTACTGCTTCGAAATCCTGATTGTCGCCATTGCCGACGTCACGGCGTTTGGCATCTATATGGGCGTCTGGTTCCCGGCGGTGCCGCACTGGATATGGGTGCTGAGCGTGGTGCTGATCATCTGTGCCGTCAACCTGATGAGCGTGAAGGTGTTTGGCGAGCTGGAGTTCTGGTTCTCCTTCTTCAAGGTCGCCACCATCATCATCATGATTGTGGCCGGTTTTGGCATCATCATTTGGGGTATCGGCAACGGCGGGCAGCCGACCGGTATTCACAACCTCTGGAGCAACGGGGGCTTCTTCAGCAACGGCTGGCTCGGGATGGTCATGTCGCTGCAGATGGTGATGTTCGCCTACGGCGGTATTGAGATTATCGGCATCACCGCCGGGGAAGCGAAAGACCCGGAGAAATCCATTCCGCGCGCCATCAACTCGGTGCCGATGCGTATTCTGGTGTTCTACGTGGGTACGCTGTTCGTGATCATGTCCATCTACCCGTGGAACCAGGTCGGCACCAACGGTAGCCCGTTTGTTCTGACCTTCCAGCATATGGGCATCGCTTTTGCGGCCAGCATTCTGAACTTTGTGGTGCTGACCGCGTCGCTCTCCGCGATTAATAGCGACGTCTTTGGCGTGGGCCGCATGCTGCACGGCATGGCGGAGCAGGGCAGCGCGCCGAAGGTGTTCGCCAAAACCTCGCGCCGCGGCACGCCGTGGGTGACCGTTGTGGTGATGACCGTGGCGCTGCTGTTCTCGGTTTACCTGAACTACATCATGCCGGAGAACGTCTTCCTGGTGATTGCGTCGCTAGCGACCTTCGCGACGGTGTGGGTGTGGATCATGATCCTGCTGTCGCAGATTGCCTTCCGCCGCCGCCTGTCGCCGGATGAGGCGAAAGCGCTGAAGTTCAAGGTCCCGGGCGGGGTGGCAACCACCGTCGTCGGGCTGATCTTCCTGGTGTTCATCATCGGCCTGATTGGCTACCATCCGGACACCCGCATTTCGCTGTACGTGGGCTGCGCGTGGATCGTGCTGCTGCTGGTGGGATGGGTGTTTAAATGCCGCCGCGACCGCCAGCTGGCGGAAGTGCAGTAAATTTTTTTATTCCCTCTCCCCGTGGGA
Organism: Enterobacter cloacae complex sp. ECC445; assembly: GCF_021892025.1. Lineage (NCBI taxonomy): Bacteria > Pseudomonadati > Pseudomonadota > Gammaproteobacteria > Enterobacterales > Enterobacteriaceae > Enterobacter > Enterobacter cloacae complex sp. ECC445. Next base: position 33,763 of record NZ_JAKLRZ010000038.1, read on the forward strand.
GAGGGTTAGGGTGAGGGCATCAGGCCGCACTGATCCCTCATCCCCCGTCCTCCTCCCCCAATAAATCCCTTCATGGTGAGCTATCCTTAACCACCCTGTGGCAAGGTGACGTCAATTTCATCAAAGGGGATTCGTGATGTTAAACGCCTGGCACCTTCCGGTTGCCCCATTTGTTAAGCAAAACAAAGACAACCTTGTGATTACGCTCTGGCTGGCGGGTGAAAACCAGCCTGAACGCGTGACGCTCCGCGCCGAAATCGATAACGAAGAGACCGGGCTGAAAATGCACAAGCTGCGCAGCCAGCCGCAGCCGGGGATCACGGCGTGGCGAGCGAATATCGACCTGAATAGCGGACAGCCGCGCCGCCGCTATAGCTTCAAACTGCTGTGGAATAACCGCCAGCTGTGGTTTACCCCGCAGGGGTTTAGCCGTTTCCCGCCTCCCCGGCTGGAGCAGTTCGCGGTTGATTACCCGGACAACGGCCCGCAGTGGGTTAACGATCAGGTCTTTTACCAGATTTTCCCGGACCGTTTTGCGCGCAGCGAAAAGCGTACTGCCGATCAGGATAAGGTCTATTACCACCATGCGGCAGGTCATGACATCATTCTGAAGGCGTGGGATGAGCCGCTGACCGCCCAGGCGGGGGGATCGACCTTCTACGGCGGCGACATCGACGGCATCAGCGAAAAGCTGCCGTACCTGAAAAAACTCGGCGTGACGGCCCTGTATCTCAACCCGGTGTTTAAAGCCCCGAGCGTGCACAAATACGATACCGAAGATTATCGCCACGTTGACGCGCAGTTTGGCGGCGACGAGGCGCTGCTTCGCCTGCGTAAGAATACGCAAAACGAAGGCATACGCCTGATTCTGGACGGCGTATTTAACCACAGCGGAGATTCGCACGCCTGGTTTGACCGGCATAACCAGTCGATGGGCGGGGCGTGCCATAACCCAGACTCGCCGCAGCGCGACTGGTACAGCTTTAACGAGGAGGGACGCGCGCTGGACTGGCTGGGCTACCCGAGCCTGCCGAAGCTGGATTTCCAGTCGTCAACGCTGGTGAATGAGGTTTACGGCGGCGAGGACAGCATCGTCCGCCACTGGCTCAAAGAACCGTGGAATATGGACGGCTGGCGTCTGGACGTGGTGCATATGCTCGGCGAGGCGGGCGGGGCGCGCAATAATTTTCAGCACGTCGCCGGGATCGCGCGCGCGGCGAAGGCGGCCCGGCCGGAGGCGTTCGTCTTTGGCGAGCACTTTGGCGACGCGCGCCAGTGGCTGCAGAATGATGCGGAAGATGCGGCGATGAACTATCGCGGCTTTACCTTCCCGCTGTGGGGGTTCCTCGCCAACACCGATATCTCCTACGATCCGAATCACATCGATGCGGAAACCTGCATGGCGTGGATGGAGAACTATCGCGCCGGCCTGTCCCATCAGCAGCAGCTGCGGATGTTTAACCAGCTCGATAGCCATGATACCGCGCGCTTTAAGTCCCTGCTCGGCAAGGACGCGGCCCGCCTGCCGCTGGCGGTGACCTGGCTCTTCACCTGGCCGGGCGTGCCGTGCATCTATTACGGCGACGAAGTGGGGCTGGACGGCAACAACGATCCGTTCTGCCGCAAAACCTTCCCGTGGGAACCCGAGAAACAGGACAAGGTGCTGTTCAGCCTGTATCAGCGGCTGGCGAAGCTGCGTAAGCAGAGTCTCGCTCTGCGCTACGGCGGCTGTCAGGTGGTGTACGCCCACGATAACGTGGTGGTGTTTGCCCGCGTCTATAACCAGCAGCGCGTGCTGGTGGCGATTAACCGGGGCGAGGCCTGCGAAGTGGTGCTGGATGATTCCCCGCTGCTGAAGGTGGCTGGGTGGAGGAATAAGGAGGGCAAGGCGACGATACAGGACGGCGTGCTGGCGCTGCCTGCGATATCCGCGACGATCTGGCTCGGCAGCTAACCCGCGAATGTTTCCACCTTTTAAGATGGCGCAAATGCAACCATTTGTGTCAATCTTAACGGATCGTTTACGGTGAAGGTGGAAACATGGACGAGCTTTACATCCTTGGCTGTTTATTCCTGGTTTTTGCGCTGCTGGTTGCGCCCGTGCTTGCGGTTATCGGGTTTAACCGAAGTACGGCAGCGCGGCAGGAGATTGCCCGGCTGCGCCAGCGCATAGAGGCGCTTGAGCAGCGCGGCGCGGCTAATAACCCGCCGGAACCGGTGCAGCCCGCCGCCTCGAATAGCGTGACCGCGCCGGTGGTCGAGGATGCGCCCGCGCCTGTCGACCCCTGGCGCCCCGATACTCCCGCTGCGGTGGCAGAACCGGCCCCGGCCCCGGTGCCTGCGGCAAAACAGCCTTCTGCCTTTGGCGGCATCCTGACGTCGCTGGCGCGCTGGTTCATGCAGGGGAATCCGCTGGCGAAGCTTGGGATCCTGCTGCTCTTCCTCGGCCTCTCCTTCCTGCTGCGCTATACCGTCGAACATTCCCTGTTCCCGCTTGAGCTGCGCCTCGTGGCAGCGGCGCTGTTTGCCGTTGTTCTGCTGGCGGTCGGGTGGCGGCTGCGGCACAGGCAGCGAGTCTATGCGCTGATCCTGCAGGGCGGGGCGACCGGCGTGCTCTACCTGACGGTGTTTGGCGCGTTTCGGCTCTGGCAAATGCTGCCGATGACGCTCGCCTTTGCGCTGCTGGTAGTGATTTGCGCAGCGAGCGTCGGGCTGGCGGTGCTGCAGAAGGCGCTGAGCCTTGCCATGCTGGCGAGCCTTGGCGGGTATCTTGCGCCGCTGCTCTTATCTACCGGGGGCGGCAGCTTTGTGGCGCTGTTCTCTTTCTATCTCCTGCTGTCCATCGGCATTCTCGCTATCAGCATCTGGCAGCACTGGCGCGAGCTGAATCTCCTCGGGCTGCTGTTCACCTTCGGCGTGGGCGGCCTGTGGGGGCTGAATGACTACCAGCCGGAAGACTATGGGGTCTGCCAGCTGTTCCTGATTACCAATACGCTGATCTTCGGCGTGCTGAGCGTGGCGCTGTCGCTGCGGGCGCAGGAGAAAGGGAAGCAGATCGTTGACGGCGTGCTGCTGTTTGCCCCGCCGCTGATCGGCTTCGGGATGCAGTACGGCATGACGCAGCACTGGGTCTACGGCCCGGCGCTGAGCGCGTTGGGTTACGGCGCATTTTATCTCACCCTCGCGTTCCTTGCGCTGCGGCGCTATCCCTCCCTCGGAAGGCCGCTGGTCATGGCGGCGCTGGCGATCGGCGGCGGATTCGCGACCCTCGCCATTCCGCTGGCGCTGTCGGCGCGCTGGACGGCGATGGCCTGGGCGCTGGAAGGGCTGGGTATCCTCTGGCTGGGCGTGCAGCAGCACCAGCGCCGCATGCAATACAGCGGGACGGCGCTGCTGGTGCTGGCGCTCGGCAGCGCGCTGTGGGCGCAAACGAGCGGCGTGACGTCGCTGAGCCTGCTCCTTATCTTCGCCATCCTCAGCCTTTGCTGGCTGGCCGCAGCCTGGCTGTGGCGGGCTCTCTTCCTGCCGGCCAGCCGGGCGCTGCTGGCGGGCGGGCTGCTTTTCTGGCTCGTGGCACTCCTGGGCGCGTCGCAGCTGGCGCTGACGAAAGAATTACCGGTTCTGGCGGGCGTGCTGGCGCTGACGGCGGCGTCGGTCTGGGGCTGGCGGCAGGTGGCCGCGCGTCTGGCGTGGCGAGAGCTGGATGCCAGCAAATGGCTGCTCTGGCCGGTTATGCTGCTGATGGTGGGGTATCAGCTATGGCATCAGCAGATCGTTGCCGCCGGCTGGTCAAACCTGGCCTGGTGCGTTGCGCTTCCCGCCGCGCTGATGTTGCTGCGGCGCGACGGTGAAAGATGCCTGCCGCGCATCGCGATGGGGCTGCATCTGTCGCTGTTCTGGATGATTTTACTGGCGCTGGCCGCCGAGCTTTACTGGTTTGACCGGTCTCTGCCGTGGGGCATGGCGGCCTGGGGCAGCGGATTAGCGCTGGCCGCAGGCGGCGGGGTAATTATGGCGCTTTCTGCTGCGGTACGGCGTCGCGTGTGGCCGTTCCGGGAGTGGCCTGCGCTCTACGCCTGCCTGGCACCGATCCCCGTGGTCGTGGCGCTGCTGGTACTGCTGGTTTTGACCAATTTCCAGGACGGCGTGATCTATCGCCAGACCTGGCTGCCGCTGGTGAATCCGCTTGAGGAAGGTGCCGCGTTCGCGTTGCTGGGGCTGGTGGTCTTTTATCTCGCGGTGAAGCGCTACTACCCGACATTGCTTGCGCAAGCGCGCCCGTGGCCTGCCGTCGTGCTCATGGCGTTTGGCTTCTGGTGGCTAAACGGCGCGCTGATGCGCGCCCTGGCCTGGTACGGCGACGTGGCCTGGAATATGGCATCGCTATGGGATTCGCGGCTTATCCAGACCAGCTTTGCTCTGTTCTGGATGCTGAGCGCGCTGGTGGTGATGATCCATGCCACCCGCCGGGCTTCCCGGCAGGAGTGGCTCTGCGGTGCCGCGCTGCTGGGCGTGGTGATGGTTAAGCTGATGCTGGTGGACAGCGCGGGCGGAGGCGGTCTGTCGCGCGCGGTGGCGTTTATCGGCGTGGCGATACTGGTATTGATCGTGGGCTATTTCTCGCCGCTACCGCCAAAAACAGGAGATGAAAAATGAAATGGATGAAAGCGATAGCGTGTACCGCGCTGCTGGCGCTTTCCGGCCCGGCGCTCAGCGACGAGGGACAAACGGAATCGCCCCGGGACTATGCCTTTGGGCGTTCACTGGATACGTCTGCTCCTTCCCAGTGGTATCGGGTGATGCTGCCGCTCGCCGTCTATGCGCAAAGCACGTCACCGGACCTGCATGACGTTCGCGTCTTTAACCAGTCGGGCGAGCCGGTTCCCTTTAGCCTGATCGCCGCGACGCGCCCGCAGGCGTCAGTGCAATCCACGGCGCTTCGCCTCTTTCCGCTGGACGCCTCGCCGCTTGCGCCTGCGTCAGACGCCGGTGACAGCGATAAGATCCTGCTTCGTTCCCGAAACGGCGTGGAGATTGTGCTGGAGGGGCAAAAAGCCGCGGCAGCCGGGCAACATTATCTGCTGACCTTGCCGGAGCAGGCGTCGGGCGAGCTGGCTGTATCCCAGCTGCAGCTGCTATGGGATACCCCTCAGTCGTCGTGGCAGGGAACGGCGTCGGTCTATTACAGCGAGGATCTTAAGCGCTGGTATACCCTGTGCGAGGATATGCCGCTGCTGGACGTCGCCAGCGGGCAGGATCGCCTTAAGCTCGATCGGATCGATACCGATACGGTTTTATCTCCCGAGGCGAATCGCTACCTCATGGTAGTGCTGAATGCGCAGAGCCAGGGGGTAACCCTGACCGGCGTGAACGCCATCGGCGCCCCTGCGCAGGCGGCCCCGGAAGAGATCGACCTTGAGGGGGAAGGGGAGCCGCTGTCGGCAAGCGAAGCGATGTGGCGCTGGGCGCGTCCCCAGCCGCTGCGTGCGGTCAGCATCTCGCTGAACGGCGACGGTGTCCTTCCCGTGGAGATCGCGTGGCGGAGTTCGGAAAAAGACGCATGGCACCCCCTGAAAAAAGAGGTTATTTACCGTCTGGAGGGGAAAACGTCCGGACCGGTTTCGCTGGGCGAGGGCCTGGTGCAGGCCGTGAAAATCACGACGCTGAATGCGCGGCTGCCAGAATACTTGCCGAGCGTTACGGGACATCGCGATCGCTACGACCTGGTGTTCAACGCGCAGGGGAAAGCGCCGTTCGTGCTCGCCTGGGGCAACGGCGCTGCAAAGCCAGCAAACGTCGAGCCCGATATGCTGATCCCCGCCGAGCTGCGCAAAACCTATGATATGGCGAACCTGCCGCAGGCCGACGTTGTGGATGATGTCGCGTTAGGCGGCGAGGCGCGCCTGACCGCCACCTCTGCGGCCGATCGGGAGAGCAGGATGAACACCCTGCTGGTGTGGGGCGTGCTGATTGCGGGCGTGATTCTGCTGGCGGGCATGGCCTGGCGCATCTGGCGAGAGGTGCAGCGTAAGGCATAAAAAAAGGCCCGCATGTGCGGGCCTTTCTCGTAAACCGTGCCGATTACAGGCTGGATACGTTCTCAGACAGGTATTTCGCCACGCCATCTGGGGACGCAGACATACCTTCTTTACCTTTTTCCCACTGAGCCGGGCACACTTCGCCGTGCTCTTCGTGGAACTGCAGCGCGTCAACCATGCGCAGCATTTCGTCGATGTTACGACCCAGCGGCAGATCGTTCACAACCTGGTGACGAACGATGCCGTTTGCGTCGATCAGGAAGGAACCGCGCAGGGCAACGCCAGCGTCCGGATGTTCGATACCGTAAGCCTGCTGGATTTCGCGTTTGATGTCCGCAACCATTGCGTATTTCACCGCACCGATGCCGCCTTTGTCGACAGGGGTGTTACGCCATGCGTTGTGTACAAACTCAGAGTCGAAGGAGACGCCAACCACTTCCACGCCACGCTTCTGGAATTCTTCATAACGTTTGTCGAACGCGATCAGCTCAGACGGGCAAACGAAGGTGAAGTCCATTGGCCAGAAGAACAGAACGGTCGCTTTACCGTTGGTGTGCTGTTTGAAGTTGAAGTTTTCAACGATTTCACCGTTGCCCAGAACTGCTGCAGCCGTAAAATCCGGAGCCGGACGAGTTACCAGAACCATATGATTCTCCTGTAGATACTAAGGTTATTTGGAACGCAACGCGAGCCAGTATAGAGAGTGTTCATGGATAAGACAAAGAGGTGGCGACAATCGTTCCGCCAGCTTTTACCTATCAATGTGAATTCTGTTACAGCTGTTTGTTTTTCGCCTGCGCCATCATGCGCGGATAGAACTGCCAGAATTGCGTCTCCAGCGCGTCATAGTGTGCGTCCAGGTCATACCAGGAGTCGCGCAGCGCATCCAGACGCGGTCGGCGGCTGGCCATGCCGTTCAGGACGTTCTGGATAAAATCCATCTCGCCATAGCGCTCCAGCCAGCGTTCTGACCACAAATAGTTGTTCAGATTCACAAAGCGCGGCGGCGAGTCGGGCAAAATTACCGACACCTGCGCATGGGCGTAGCGCACAAACTCTGGCAGCGGTAGCGACGGCGAGAGCTGTTCCCAATGGCGCGACAGAAAGTGGTCCCACATCACGTCGAGCGTAATCGGCGCAACGCGGCGCGTCTCAGGGCGGAACCACGCTTTGGCTTCCGTGACCTCGGGCAGGTTATCGGTGATGACATCAATGCGGCGGTGCATAAAGATGCCGTCGACAACCTCAGGAGAATAGTCTTCTGCAGGGTTGCCGCGCACGAAATCGGCCAGCAAATTGCCGGAAAGGGAGCTGTCGGCGAGGTGAGCGAGATGCAGGTGAGCGAGAAAATTCATGCGTTTTATTTGTCCGGGGGCGGCTAGTTGTTGCAGCAAAAGGGTGTGAGCACTAGACTATGCCGCCTGTTTTTAAGTCACGAGTATACGTCATGCGCGTCGCCGATTTCTCCTTTGAACTACCTGAATCCCTGATTGCTCACTATCCCATGCCTGAGCGCAGCAGCTGTCGCTTACTGTCGCTGGATGGGCCAACGGGCGAGCTGACGCACGGTACTTTCACCGATTTACTCGACAAGCTCAACCCTGGCGATCTGCTGGTCTTTAACAATACCCGCGTGATCCCGGCGCGCCTGTTTGGCCGCAAGGCCAGCGGCGGCAAGATTGAAGTGCTGGTCGAACGTATGCTCGATGATAAACGTATTCTGGCACATATTCGCGCATCCAAGGCGCCTAAGCCGGGCGCTGAGCTGCTGCTGGGCGATGATGAGAGCATCAAGGCGACCATGACCGCGCGCCACGACGCGCTGTTCGAAGTGGAATTCAACGACGAACGCACGGTGCTGGATATCCTGAACGCCATTGGCCACATGCCGCTGCCGCCGTATATCGAGCGCCCGGACGAAGAGGCCGACCGCGAGCTGTATCAGACCGTCTACAGCCAGAAGCCTGGCGCGGTCGCTGCCCCAACGGCAGGCCTGCACTTTGATGAGCCGCTGCTGGAAAAACTGCGTGCGAAGGGCGTGGAGATGGCGTTCGTGACGCTGCACGTCGGCGCGGGCACCTTCCAGCCGGTGCGCGTGGACAGCATTGAAGATCACATCATGCACTCTGAGTATGCCGAAGTGCCTCAGGACGTCGTGGACGCGGTGCTGGCGGCGAAAGCGCGCGGCAGCCGCGTCGTGGCGGTCGGTACGACCTCGGTGCGTTCACTGGAGAGCGCCGCGCAGGCCGCGAAAAACGATCTTATCGAGCCGTTCTTTGGCGATACGCAGATCTTTATCTACCCGGGCTACCAGTACAAAGTCATTGATGCGCTGGTGACCAACTTCCATCTGCCTGAATCGACGCTGATTATGCTGGTCTCCGCATTCGCGGGTTATCAGCATACGATGAATGCCTACAAGTCTGCGGTAGAACAAAAATATCGCTTTTTTAGCTACGGGGACGCGATGTTTATCACGTACAATCCGCTGGCTTTGAATGAGCGTGTCGGGGAATAAGTCCGCGGCACCGTTTTACAACGTTGGACTGTTTTTCTGACGTCGGAGAAAAAATGAAATTTGAACTCGATACCACCGACGGCCGCGCGCGTCGCGGTCGCCTGGTTTTTGATCGCGGCGTGGTGGAAACCCCCGCGTTTATGCCTGTGGGCACCTACGGCACCGTAAAAGGGATGACGCCGGAAGAAGTGGAAGCCACGGGCGCACAGATTATCCTCGGCAACACCTTCCACCTGTGGCTGCGTCCGGGCCAGGAGATCATGAAGCTCCACGGCGACCTGCACGACTTTATGCAGTGGAAAGGCCCGATCCTGACCGACTCCGGCGGCTTCCAGGTCTTCAGCCTGGGCGATATCCGCAAGATCACCGAGCAGGGCGTACACTTCCGTAACCCGATCAACGGCGATCCGATTTTCCTCGACCCCGAAAAATCGATGGAGATTCAGTACGATCTCGGTTCCGACATCGTGATGATCTTCGATGAATGCACGCCGTATCCGGCAGACTGGGACTACGCCAAGCGTTCTATGGAAATGTCCCTGCGCTGGGCGAAGCGTAGCCGCGACCGTTTTGACTCCCTGCAGAACAAAAATGCGCTGTTCGGCATTATTCAGGGCAGCGTTTACGAAGATTTACGCGATATCTCGGTTAAAGGTCTGGTAGAGATAGGTTTTGATGGCTACGCTGTCGGCGGTTTGGCTGTGGGTGAGCCGAAGGAAGACATGCACCGCATTCTGGAGCACGTCTGCCCGCAAATCCCGGCGGATAAACCACGATACCTGATGGGCGTGGGTAAACCAGAAGATCTGGTTGAAGGCGTACGCCGCGGCATTGATATGTTCGACTGCGTCATGCCAACCCGCAACGCGCGTAACGGCCATTTGTTCGTTACCGATGGCGTGGTGAAAATCCGTAACGCGAAGCATAAGAGTGACACCAGCCCGCTCGATTCCGAGTGCGATTGCTATACCTGTCGCAATTATTCTCGCGCGTATCTGCATCATCTCGATCGTTGCAACGAGATTTTGGGCGCGCGTCTCAATACCATTCATAATCTTCGTTATTATCAGCGCTTAATGGCTGGTTTACGTAAGGCTATCGAAGAGGGTAAATTAGAGAGCTTCGTGACCGATTTCTACCAACGTCAGGGGCGGGATGTTCCACCGTTGAACGTTGATTAATTTTAATAATGAGGGAATTTGAATGAGCTTTTTTATTTCTGATGCGGTAGCGGCAACAGGTGCTCCAGCGCAGGGCAGCCCGATGTCTCTGATTCTGATGCTGGTTGTGTTCGGTCTGATCTTCTACTTCATGATCCTGCGTCCACAGCAGAAGCGCACCAAAGAGCACAAAAACCTGATGAACTCCATTGCGAAAGGCGATGAAGTGCTGACTAACGGTGGTCTGGTCGGTCGCGTAACCAAAGTGGCTGAGAACGGCTACATTGCGATCGCCCTGAACGACACCACTGAAGTGGTCATCAAACGTGACTTCGTAGCTGCCGTTCTGCCGAAAGGCACCATGAAGGCGCTGTAATCCCAACTTTTCCCAAAGGGAACTGCCGTGTTAAACCGTTATCCTTTGTGGAAGTACATCATGCTGGTCGTCGTGATTCTCGTCGGCCTGCTGTACGCGCTTCCCAACCTGTATGGTGAGGATCCGGCTGTTCAAATCACTGGCGCGCGCGGTGTCGCCGCCAGTGAGCAAACGCTGATCCAGGTCCAGAAAACGTTACAAGAAGAAAAAATTACCGCTAAGTCTGTGGCTCTGGAAGAGGGTGCAATTCTTGCTCGCTTCGACACCACCGACACGCAGCTCCGCGCTCGCGAAGCGCTGATGGGCGTGCTGGGTGATAAATACGTCGTGGCGCTTAACCTTGCGCCTGCAACCCCGCGCTGGCTGGCTGCGATGAACGCAGAGCCGATGAAGCTGGGTCTTGACCTGCGTGGTGGCGTTCACTTCCTGATGGAAGTGGATATGGATACCGCGCTCGGCAAGCTGCAGGAACAGAATATCGACAGCCTGCGCAGCGATCTGCGTGAAAAAGGCATCGCTTACACCACCGTGCGTAAAGAAGATAACTACGGCATGAGCATCACGTTCCGCGACAGCGCGGCGCGCGATCAGGCTGTAGATTACCTGACCCAACGTCACCGTGATCTGGTGATCACCTCTCAGGGCAGCAACCAGCTGCGCGCGGTGATGACCGATGCGCGCCTGAAGGAAGCGCGTGAATATGCCGTTCAGCAGAACATCAACATTCTGCGTAACCGTGTAAACCAGCTGGGCGTGGCTGAGCCGCTGGTACAGCGTCAGGGTGCTGACCGTATCGTGGTGGAACTGCCGGGTATCCAGGATACCGCACGTGCGAAAGAGATTCTGGGTGCGACCGCCACGCTGGAATTCCGTCTGGTCAATTCCAACGTCGATCAGTCCGCTGCCGCAGCAGGCCGTATTCCGGGTGACTCCGAAGTGAAACAGACCCGCGAAGGTCAGCCCGTTGTGCTGTACAAACGCGTGATTCTGACCGGTGACCACATCACCGACTCCACGTCGAGCCAGGACGAATACAACCAGCCGCAGGTTAACATCTCGCTCGATAGCGCGGGTGGCAACATCATGTCTAACTTCACCAAGGACAACATCGGCAAGCCGATGGCGACCCTGTTCGTGGAGTACAAAGACAGCGGTAAGAAAGATGCAAACGGTCGTGCGGTGCTGGTGAAAGAGGAAGAGGTGATTAACATCGCCAACATCCAGTCTCGTCTGGGTAACAGCTTCCGTATTACCGGTATTAGCAACCCGAACGAAGCGCGTCAGCTCTCTCTGCTGCTGCGTGCCGGTGCACTGATTGCGCCGATTCAGATTGTTGAAGAACGTACCATTGGTCCAACGCTGGGGATGCAGAACATCCAGCAGGGTCTGGAAGCGTGTCTGGCCGGTCTGGTGGTCTCTATCCTCTTCATGATCTTCTTCTATAAGAAGTTTGGTCTGATTGCGACCTCCGCGCTGATTGCCAACCTGGTGCTGATCATCGGCATTATGTCCCTGCTGCCGGGGGCGACGCTGACCATGCCGGGGATTGCGGGTATCGTTCTGACCCTTGCGGTGGCGGTCGACGCCAACGTACTGATTAACGAACGTATCAAAGAAGAGTTGAGCAACGGTCGCTCTGTCCAGCAGGCGATTGACGAAGGCTATAAAGGCGCGTTCAGCTCCATCTTCGATGCGAACGTAACAACACTGATTAAGGTTCTTATCCTGTATGCAGTGGGTACTGGCGCGATCAAAGGCTTTGCGATTACAACCGGTATCGGTGTCGCAACGTCAATGTTTACCGCTATTGTCGGCACCCGTGCCATCGTGAACCTGCTGTACGGCGGCAAGCGCGTCAAAAAGCTGTCTATCTGAGGAGTGCGTTGTGGCACAGGAATATACTGTTGAACAATTGAACCACGGCCGTAAAGTCTGGGACTTTATGCGCTGGGACTACTGGGCCTTCGGCATTTCAGGTTTTCTGCTGATTCTGTCCATCGTCATTATGGGCGTGAAGGGCTTTAACTGGGGTCTCGATTTCACCGGTGGTACGGTTATCGAGATCTCCCTGGAAAAACCGGTCGATATGGACCAGATGCGTCTGTCTCTGCAGAAAGCGGGCTTTGAAGAGCCGCTGCTGCAGAACTTCGGCAGCAGCCGCGACATCATGGTGCGTATGCCGCCGGTGCACGATGCCAACGGCAGCCAGGAGCTGGGCAGCAAGGTTGTGAGCGTGATTAACGAAACAACCAGCCAGAACGCGGCGGTTAAGCGTATTGAGTTCGTCGGCCCAAGCGTGGGTGCTGACCTGGCGCAGACCGGTGCGATGGCGCTGCTGGTGGCGCTGATCTCCATCCTGGTGTACGTCGGTTTCCGCTTTGAGTGGCGACTGGCGGCCGGCGTGGTTATCGCTCTGGCGCACGACGTGGTGATCACCATGGGCATACTGTCGCTGTTCCACATTGAGATTGACCTGACGATTGTGGCATCCCTGATGTCCGTTATCGGTTACTCACTGAACGACAGCATCGTGGTATCTGACCGTATTCGTGAAAACTTCCGTAAGATCCGTCGCGGTACGCCGTACGAAATCTTTAACGTGTCGTTGACCCAGACGCTGCACCGTACCTTGATCACATCCGGTACCACCCTGATGGTGATCCTGATGCTGTTCCTCTTCGGTGGTCCGGTACTGGAAGGCTTCTCGCTGACCATGCTGATCGGTGTCACCATCGGTACGGCATCGTCTATCTACGTTGCGTCCGCGCTGGCGCTGAAACTCGGCATGAAGCGCGAGCACCTGCTCCAGCAGAAAGTCGAGAAAGAAGGGGCGGATCAGCCGTCCATTCTGCCGTAAGGCGACGTTTAGCGCGTTATCGAAATCCCGGTCGGTTGACCGGGATTTTTTTTATCTGCTCCTGACAAACACTCCTGACAGTATGCTGTCAGGAGCCCTGTCGTAGACTCCTTCTGAACCCAAACAACAGGCAGGAGGATGTATGAAAAGCGTCATTAACTGGTTTGAAATTCCGGTCTCGGACATGGATCGCGCCATCAATTTTTATGAGCCGGTGATGCAGCTCGCGCTGCGCCGCGAGAAAATGGACTGCGCGGAGCTGGCGGTTTTCCCGCATGAGGATCCGGCCACCGGCGGCGCGCTGGCAAAATTTGACGGCGTTACACCGTCTTTGCAGGGCGCTATTATTTACCTGCATACTGACAATCTGGCGGCAACGCTCGATCGCATTGCCTCTACGGGCGGCGAGTGCGTGTTTGGCCCGCTGGAACTGCCGCAGGGCATTGGCACTATCGCATTGTTTACCGACAGCGAGGGCAACCGCGTCGGCCTCCATCAACCTGCCCGAGAGCGGAGTAAAAGATGACCCGACGCGCTGACCGTTTGTTTCAGATTGTGCAGATCCTGCGGGGCAGGCATCTGACAACGGCAGCGCATCTGGCGGAGCGGCTTGTCGTGTCCGAGCGCACGGTCTACCGCGATATCCGCGACCTGTCGCTTTCCGGCGTGCCGGTGGAAGGTGAGGCGGGAAGCGGATACCGGCTGATGTCGGGTTTTGATCTGCCGCCTTTGATGCTGACAAATAAGGAGTCAGAGGCGCTGATCGTCGCCATTCGCCTGCTCAAAACCTGGGGAGGGGAATCGCTGTCGCGCGAGCTCGAATCGGCCCAGGAGAAGGTGCTGGCTATTCTGCCCGACGAGAGTCGTCGAAAGGCGGAGCAGGCGCGGATCTACGCCCCGGATTTCTGCATGCAAAGCCACTCCCGCAGCGATTTTGACAGGATTCACCAGGCAATTTCCGCCCAGCGGGTGCTGGCGCTACATTACCGTGACGAAGCCGGACAGCTCTCTAAGCGTGAGGTTCAGCCGCTGGGGCTGTTCTTCTGGGGAGAGCGCTGGCTGCTGGCGGCGTGGTGTGAGCGGCGCGATGACTATCGCTGTTTCCGGCTCGACCGGTGCCTCAATATTGCGCAGACGGAGAGAAGGTTCAGCGAGAGTGCGGACAGGTCGTTGGCCGATTTTTTGCGCAAGGTGAGGCAGTAAAAAGCCGGGCGGCGAGGTAAAAGCAAAACGGCAACGTGCGTTGCCGTTTTTAGTGTTTGTTCCCTCTCCCTGTGGGAGAGGGTCAGGGTGAGCAGCTGTGTTTAAAGTCAACAGCTGACGACTAATCTGCCGCCCATTTTTTATTGTCCCGCACCATCGCAT
>NZ_JAKLRZ010000039.1:0-47548 GCF_021892025.1 Enterobacter cloacae complex sp. ECC445
AAACTCAGTGACAGTTTACCCGTCTGTTGACGGGTAACTGAAGTGACTTTAAACATACAAGGGCATCAGGCCGCACGTTATTAACCGCGATTACGCATCACCCCTTCCTGCACCGTCGAGGCGACCAGGACCCCGTCCTGGGTATAAAACTCACCGCGCACAAACCCGCGCGCGCTCGACGCCGACGTACTCTCCACGCTGTAGAGCAGCCACTCGTTCATGTTGAAGGGGCGGTGGAACCACATGGAGTGATCGATCGTCGCGACCTGCATCCCCTTTTCAAGGAAGCCGACGCCATGCGGCTGCAGCGCCACCGGCAGGAAGTTAAAGTCAGACGCATAGCCCAGCAGATACTGATGGACGCGGAAATCTTCCGGCACGGTGCCGTTGGCGCGGATCCAGACCTGACGCTTTGGCTCGGCGGTGTGGCCTTTCATCGGGTTGTGGAACTCCACCGGGCGGATCTCCAGCGGCTTATCGCAGAGAAACTTCTCTTTGACCTGCGGCGGCAGCAGATGCGCCAGCGCGCGAGCGATATCCGTTTCCGATTTCAGATCGTCCGGGGCGGGTGCTGGAGGCATGATTTTCTGATGCTCATAGCCCGGTTCCGGCGCCTGGAAAGAGGCGGTCATGTAAAAGATCGGCTTGCCGCTCTGAATGGCCGCGACGCGGCGCGCGCTGAAGCTGTTGCCGTCTCGCAGCACTTCAACGTCATACACGATAGGTTTTGCGCTATCGCCAGGGCGCAAGAAGTAGCTGTGGAACGAATGCACCAGACGGTCTGCCGGGACGGTCTCCTTTGCCGCGTACAGCGCTTGTCCAACGACTTGACCCCCGAAGACCTGGCGCAAGCCTAAATCTTCGCTCTGTCCGCGATAGAGTCCTTCCTCGATTTTTTCCAGATTCAGTAATGTCAGCAGATTGTTCAGTGCCTGACTCATAGTTGTCCTCAATAAGCGCCGTAGCGAAAGATAGGCAGAGTATAACGCAGAAACGAAAGTGGTCCGATGGGTAGAATAATCTGAATATCGGCACGTTTTCAGGCATAAATCGGTGATCTGTGCCACACTTGAATACGTTATGTGATTGAAACGACATCGGATGGGATCGATCCCGCTGGTGCATTGATGATAAGGAGACTTCAATGAAACTCGTGCCTATGCTAAGTGGTGTGGCGATTGCGGTGGCGTTGTCCGCCTGTGCCGGCAAGAGCGCCCAGGTGCCAGTGCCCGCAGCAGACCCGAACGGGATTAATACCCTTTCGCAGCAATCCATTCAGCAGCCTAACGTTTCAGGTACCATCTGGATTAAGCAAAAAGTTGCGTTGCCGCCGGATGCGGTATTAACGGTGACGCTGTCTGATGCCTCTCTGGCCGACGCGCCGTCGAAGGTTCTGGCTCAGCGTGCCGTTCGTACCGAAGGCAAGCAGGCACCGTTTAGCTTCGTGTTGCCGTATAACCCGTCTGACGTGCAGCCTAAAGCCCGTATTCTGCTGAGCGCAGCGGTAACCATCAACGGTAAGCTGGTCTTTATCACCGATACGGTCCAGGAAGCGATTAACAACGGTGGGACTAAAATCGACCTGAACCTGGTCCCTGTGCAGCAGACCGAAGTACCGGTCGCACCGCAGACCAATCAGCCGTCCCTCCCAACGCCACCGACCCAGATGTAATACGTGCCTTTCCCCTCTCCTCCTGGAGAGGGGATCAGTACACCCAGCGAAACTTTTGCAAATCGATCTGACCCGACCCTGACACTTGTACCCCCTCTGAGAGTAACGCCTGACGCTGACGCTGGAGATCCGGTCCGGTGAGCGAGATGTCGCCATGACGGTTCACCACCCGATGCCAGGGCAACGTACTGCCTTCCGGCAGCCGTTTCAGGACGCCTCCAACCTGTCGCGCCGCGCGCGGAGAACCGGCCAGACGCGCGACCTCGCCATAGGTGGTCACATAGCCTTCCGGGATTGAGGCCACGATTTGCCATACGCGCTGTGGAAAGGAGTCGTGTTCGTCCATACCTTCACCTTGAGGAGTTGCTGGAAAGCTATGGTAAACGAAGATCGCCCTGATTGCTGCGCCGGTTTGCGCAAGAAACCAGCATCCGGTTCCGGGCGGCTTGCAATTGGGCCTTCGCACAGGGATAATGCGCCAGCGCGTTGGTTATCAACGCTCTCAATGGGGGCTCTGTTGGTTCTCCCGCAACGCTACTCTGTTCACCAGGTCAGGTCCGGAAGGAAGCAGCCAGGGCAGACGACGTGTGTGCCGGGATGTAGCTGGCAGGGCCCCCACCCATTTATGCTAAGTACATGATATCCATCATGTAACCCTCTGTTCTCGTGCATTGAAATGGCGGTGATACAACTTTTATGTATCACTTAGGACGCTAATCAATGTCGCATCTTATGCTTTCCCGTCACGGGATCTGGTGCTTCCGTGTAGACAACCTGAACCCAAATCAGACGCTAAAAACGGAAAGTTCGTGGCGGTTTGTGCCGATCCATTCTCAGCTGTTAGCGCTTGGTCTGCTTGATTTCATCAATGACAGGAAAGGGCATTTGTTCTCTGTTTGCACTTGGGCAGCTATGGTCACTATTTCAGTCGTTGGTTTACACGGTTCCGGGGTAAGCATGGTTTGCCTGAGTATCATTCATTGCGCCACTACGCCGCCACAACATTTAAGCAACATGGCTTCCCAGAGCAGTTCGCCTCCCAGGTACTCGGGCAATCAAACGCTACAATTGCTTATAACCGATACGGGAAAGGCGTTAATGTTTCGCGGCTGGTTGAACTGGTGGAGGCTCTACAGAACAAAAAACTATGTGAGCGCAAAGCGGAGGCTGAATTTCCTCCGCTCAGGCTCGATATTACGGTTTTGGGAGAGTCTTATCTGTCTCGCAACGGCTAAGAGGTAGAATTTTAGAACTGTAGATCTGTGTCACCTTCTTATCGTTTTTATTTACGTCAACTCGAATACATGAGCAACCATACCCATAGTTGCCGTTGGTTTTAACAAATTGGTCATCCGGGAAACCCTTTAATTTTTCGATGCCTGGGGCAGAATATCCACCTTGCAACGAAATACCAGCCGCAACTCACTGGCAAAAGCATGACTGCTTAAAATCTGTAAGGCCAATGGTAAAAATTTTCTCATTGCCATTACTCATTGCTGTTTTTTGGACCAACATCCGTGTTTGTGGGCTTGAGAGTGTCAGAATGAACCCAGCCAGTAATGGGATTACCATTTTTTTTGAAATACATGATTGAAGAGAATCCGTTGTAATCTGCATAAACGTTGACCAAGTCCCCTTGTACGATAAAGAGATCTTTAATCCGACAGCTTTCATCAGGAGCACTGTAAAAATAAGTTCTACCAGTATTTTTAATCACATACCCTGAGTTGTCAGAAGGTATTTTTTCCTGTTTTTTAGCGGCTATGTTATCAGCATCGCTGCATTTTGAATTTTGGGCTGGTAATAACCTAAAATCATCTGGATCGCTGCCTTGGTTTGTGTAAATTAGGCCATCAGATTTGCTTATGCGTAGATCAAATAATTTTGCTGATGCCCCTGTATCTCCGCCGCATTCTGGCTTTGAATGATTTTCGCGAACAGGGATTAGAACATAGGCATCATTACTACTATCAATATCAAATGCCAGGCACTCACCTTTGACTGGAGTTAGGTGGTAATCACGGATAGCATCATATGCCTTGAGTACCATTTCATCGTTTTCCGAGCCAAACGCAGAGAAACAGAACCAGACTGAGAATAATAAAAAAAACTTATTTATCAAATTCATATAAATCATACCGTTCCATAAGGTGGATAAGTTTTGGGGCATAATCGGGATCAGTTGCATAGCCGGCTTTAGCAATTTCAGTGATGAATTGGTTTGGCTCAGTGGTGTAACTGAATGCAGGCTTGTATCGTTTGTTTTCGTTCAAAAAACGACCGTAATCATCAGCCGACTCAGCGTAATCTGCGTATGCGCGAAAAGTATCTTTAATATGGATTATCTTACCGTTGATTACTTCAGTTGTCCCAAATGACGTACTGTTCCCGCTAGGTGACTTACCTTTAATGCCAAAGTATGCATTATTTTTGACATGTTTCCCCCAGCCGGATTCCAAAGCTGATTGTGCGAGTAGCACTGACGCTGGAACACCCCATTTAGCTGCGGCAAGCTCTGCTGAATTTGAAGACATGTCAAGAAATTCTTGGACATTTTGAGGTCTGTTTACATTTTTCCGTGACTTAATTTTTATCGCATCGAGAAATACCAGTGGGTGCATATGCCACAGGGTTTCTGTCATCTCCGGCACTTGGTTCATCCAGCGCATGCCTTCCAGATAACTCACCGAATAATCATACCATTCAGGCGCGTCCTGTTTTAACGACTGCAAAAATGTTTGCCAGATAGGGTCACTCGGGCTGAAATACCACTCGCTGGGGTGCTTAACAATCATCTTATCTTTCACATCCCGGTAAGACGGGTTATGAATGGCGCTCAGATATTCTTGCGATGAGTAAGGGCTGATATTGCCATCTATCCGGTACAGTAACCGCTGGTAATTATGCGGCACAGCACGGTGGGTTATCCTCGTGTCCTTACTGGAAGCCTGAAACAACGCATCATAAATCTTGCGGACAAGGCCCTTTGGCGGTGTCTTACCGTCCAGATGGTCAAAGCTCACGGGGGGTTCATCAACCGCTGTTGCAAAGCCCCGCTTTTCAAGGTCGTACTGAGACAGCATTTCTACAGAGGTATCGCTTTTCGGTACATAGCCGTTGGCATAGGACAGAAACCAGTATTCGGTCTTATCTGCGTCCTGCTCTGTTCTGATCTGTTTCACTTTCATAATGGCCTCGCCACGTGTGCTTCTGCCGTCAGGCGTGATGGCTCTGGTGGCCAGGTTTTTGGCACACAGCGGGGTTCCGTCCGGGAACTTTACGTAAACCGGATTATCTTTGCCGACACGCTCCGGGTTTTGCAAAAAGGCGGGTAAGTTCTTATCGGTGCTTATACATTCAATATGCACCTGGTGGCGTTTGTTATAACCGCCATCCTTTGGTAACTGAAAATACCCCATATGGCCCACGGCATCCCCAGCCTTAATCGGGTAAGGGGTCGGGCAGACTACTTTATCAAACTGCATGACCTCTTTTGCCGGAGGCAGCAGGTTAGCCCACCACGCCGGGCGTAGCGGGCCGCTGTCCGGCAACAGATTACCTTTATCGCACACGGTCCAGAGCATATCCCTGGCCTTAAGGGTCATTTTATCGTTTCTCCCCTCCACCAGCGACACATGCGCGTACTGTCGCCCGTTGGCGGTCATATGGGCGGCAGGGTCTGCCTTATTCCAGTTCACATGGGTGCCGGGGGGCAGTGTCGCCGCGACCCACTGCAGGGAATCATCAATATAGGCGCGCAGATGTTGACCGTCAGCGACTTTATACACCCCGCTTTCATCGGAATAGGCCGACCACGGCGCAAGATGAATATACGCCGTATAGAATGTCAGGGCGCTGGCGGCGGTCTGTCCAGGCTGAACCTTATGTCTGACCAGGACAAAAGAGGCAGAGTAAGCCAGTTCACCAGATTCCCATTCAAGGGTCTGGTAATCTCGGTTTACCCGGTAGGCCACCACCTCACCATCTACCATGCAGCGTACCGGCTGTTCGCCTTTATAGGGAACGGGGTAATCAATAGCCTCCTGTGGTGACTTTCCGCTCAGGGCGCACCACGGAGTGGTTTCATCGGTGATATGAATGCCACCGTGCCACATGGCGTTAGAGCCAATGAGGTAATGGCCTGTGGATTCCCCCTGAATATGGGTCCGGAGATCGTCAAGATTACTGAAAACCCCGCCTCGGTTATTTTTCGGTACAGGCCAGCGGATAGTTGGTATCAGAGAACCATTATTCGGCCGTGACATACTAATTCCTTGTACTTTAAATGGTTAAACAGTGCTCATCATACAACGCTCAGGGCGTAACCAAAACTTCCTTAATTTGATCAATTTGTTACTGACTGCCGCTGTAGATATGAAAAATCCCCGGCTCTTGGGGCCATGTGCCAAGCAACTGCTTAGGCCGCTAACCATTTTGCTAGGATCTGTGGAAAATATCACGGGGCTGACTCACCCAGAGATGGGCATTCCTATCCGATGCAGTACATTGCCACAATAGGGCGTTTTACTGTTCATTTTCTGGTCCATTTCACATAATGTTTTTTTATAAGTACTTGACTGTTTTAGTCAGGCAATACCTTTCGGCACGTTGACGTAAAGTAGGGTATACAGCTGCGATTTCACCAACAAAAGGAAAGCAATCAGGAGGATTCGGGGTGAGTTCTCTTGTTCGATTATTTTGGATGAGTTTGCCAGTTCACCACACAATTTCAGGTTTCAGGGCTTTGAATCTGCCAGCGTGTCAAACATGATGAAAGTACAATTCCCTGTTTGTCAGCAGGCATAAAACCATTCCAGCGACATTACCACAACGAGCTGAAGGTCAGCCATCGATAGACGATATTTCCCGGTGAGCCGTCACCGTTATGTACCATTTACCACAAGCGCAAGCAGGCACTGCTACCCCTCCCTGACTTCACCAGAAGCGCTACATGGCGCGTCCCTTATACAAGTAAAGTTCCACAGCACAAGCCCAGCGCCCCGCTAGGATGTTCCCACAGGCCCAAAATGGAGGGTTTTCAGTTGTTTTGCGAAGAAAATTTTTTTTTCGGTATGGAAGGGCGGATCGGTGATTATGTTTAGCCACAACATGGTTGACGAATCTGTCATTATCCACACAAGCTGCGCTATTACTGGCTTCGTTATGTTCATTACAAGAGGACGTTGACTGGATCAGGATCTTCCATCTACCCGTAGGATCAGTAAGTCAGCATTAATAACTGCTATTAATGAGTTATTTTAGGGGGGGCAGGGTTTACGGATCGCTTAACTTCAGCCGATCTGAAAGGTTACTGTAAGCCGGGCAGCACTATTGAGCAGTCCCTTGATGAGATTGAGGCCAATAAGTTTATTCAGATGCGTGCCAAGTTTGAACGCTCCCGCGAATACGCCTATTGGCAGGCTTTGATTTTCAATAAAGTTAACGCTTGGGGGACTCAGCAGCCAGAAATCGATTGGTCGTTAGAATTCTCCCTGAACCAGCGAACCGCTGACCTTCATCAGGATGTTGGTGATGATCCTATGCGTGATATTGACGATCAGATTAGTGCTACAAAAGCATTGATGGGTGGTTTGACTCAATATCTCCGTGGCTGGTTTCTGCTGTGCGGCTCTGATGTCTATCGTGCTGTTCGCTGTCATCCCCAGATTCGCGAGTTACTCGTCTATTCAAATGGGCTTTCCGATGTGCTGTTCCCGTCTGACGTTCTGGCGGGCTTCAGTTCCTTTATGTTGGGTTCTGTACGTCTGATTGAGGTTAGCGATTCAGCGTTTAGTGGTATTAAGTCAAACGAAGCTTTCCTTGTTCCGGTCTTTGGTAATGCTCCGGTTGAGCAGAGTTTGCCTATGGGTCGTTTCGTTGGTCCATGTGCTCGCCATCTGGAAATCTCAGCATCTGGTGTTATTGAAGATTTGTACGCTTTCCGCGCCTACGATGAACTTCGTAATCGGAATTTATATAGTGAATACAGCCTGTTAGCCTATAACTTTAGGCCCGACCAGGTTTGTAAGATGACACTGGTTCCGGTCGAGTATGGTAAATAGCGGCAATTGTGGGAGCGCATTGCTCCCGCGGCCGGGCGAGGCAAAGGAAAGGAGAAACACACATGCACATGAAACTGTTCAATTCGAAAGGTCTACCACTTCTGGCAATGAGCCTTGATAATCGATCCGACAACTGGTTGAATCTGTCAGCCATAGCAAGATACTACAATGTTCCACGGAGTACATTTTTACAGCGTGTGAACGATTACGGCTGGAAGTCGGCTTATGCACACTATGAACAGCAGCGAAAGACCAAACTGAAACATTGAGGCTGGGGCAACCCGGCCTTTTTTGTGTCTGTCGCATGAGAAAACGGCTTGCCTGAGCCTCTTTGGTGATACAAAATCATTTCCCCACCGCTTTTTAGTGCATTGAAATACATAGGTTTTGTTAGAAAAATTTTAGCTGGCAGGGCCCCCACCCATTTCTGCCCTCATCAGTTTCTCCCGCTTCGCCTTTCTCCTGAATCGCTATCCCCGCAATAATATTGTGCCTATATTCTGTAATATATATTTCATCGCACTGAAGTATTAATGTCATAAACCTGTAATAATAGACTGTCATTTTATGATTGGACGGTTATTTTCTTCCATAACTCAAAAAAATATATATCTGGATAACATTGTTAACTTCGTGTATTAAATAAAGTACTTATTCCGAAGGGAAGTGACAAACATGGCTACAGCGGTATTAAACGTTAAAATTGATGACGCGCTAAAAGAAAGGCTTCGCCACTATGCGGAACTTAATAACGAGAATTTAAGCGTGACGACAGAGAAACTGCTGCTGCTGGCGTTCGAAGCAGTAGAAGAGGCGGGAGTATCGGAAGAGGATATTGATAATCAGCACACGGAAGAAGAGAGCGTTTCTCCTTTTACTCCTAAAGAAATCAAAGCTCTACGTAAACTTCTGAAGAAGAGAAAATGAAACAACAACTGTCAACTGCCAGCGACTACAAAGAGGCCTGCGATCTGTTGCGTTCAGGCTACGTGAAGCACGTTCGTCTTGGCTGGAATGTCGGAAGCGATGAGTTCTTTCGTATTGCGTCTGACTGGTGTGATACTGGCGCAAAAATAAAGAAAGACGGTGAAAACTTCGTTATTTCACTAAAAGGTTTTCCTATTCCTGCTCAGCACTAAATCCTGACGGGTGAAAACTGCTGACTGTCTCCATGACAGTCAGCAGTTTTTATTTTTTTATGATCTGCTTCAAAAGTTTTAATATTAGATCACGCTGCGTTTCAATGATGGCACGTTTTTATTCAGGGCGAGCCATAACGGTTTGATCCTCAGCAACGCCTCCTCAAGCTCTGCCGATTCAAGCGAGAAGGGCATCCGCAAATAGCGGTCAAACGCGCCGGATAAACCAAACCGCGTGCCGGTCCCCAGATTGATCCCCAGAATCTCAGCCCGCGCGGCAAGCTGCGTCGCCAGCATGCCCGGAAGTTCAATCCAGTAAGAGAGCCCGCCTTCTGCTTCATGGAATGTCCAGTCCGGGAAGTGTTCGCGCAGCAGTTCACCGCATCGATCCCGACGTTCCGCCAGCATCTTCCGGCGTGCGGGCAGAAACGTCTCGCTGTTGTTAATCAGCCACTCCATCGCCAGCTGTTCCAGCAGCGGCGAGCCTAAATCGAGCGTATCCCGCGTCTGGGCAAGCGTGGCGATCGTGCGCGAGGAAGCGCGGATCCAGCCGAGACGCAGCCCGCCCCAGAAGCTTTTGCCGCCAGAGCCTAAGGTGATGACGGTAGCCTGCGGGTTAAAGGCGGCCAGCGGTGGCGGGGGAGGGGCATCAAACCAGAGATCCACCATCGTTTCATCCACCACCAGCGCCGTGCGGGTTTGGGCGGCAATATCCGTGATGGCCTGACGGGTGGCGATATCCATACAGCGCCCAGTGGGGTTGTGAAAATCAGGCATCAGATACGCCAGGCGCGGTGCCGTCTGGGCAAGCGTCGCCGCGAAGCCGTCCGTATCCCAGCCGGTTTCCGGCAGCGATACCCCCACCGGCCGACACTGCGCGCCCTGAATGGCGGCAATCGCCAGCGGATAGGTGGGATGATCGACCACGACGCGGTCCCCCGGCCCGGTCATCATCCGCAGGACCAGCGCAAAGCCGCTGACGGCACCGTTGACCACCATCACTTCGTCTGCGCGGGTGGGAAGACCCCGTTCGGTATAGCGTGCCGCTATGGCTTCCTGAAGCGCAGGCAGCCCAAGCTGGTCGTAGCCCGTCAGCGAGAGGTGCTGGGTAATAGCCGTCAGCGCATGGGCATAAGCCTGGTGGATCTCCGGCCCGGCATGGAGGGCGGCAGTGGAGAGATCCAGCGCGGCGCTCGCCGCTGAAAGGGTGGGAACGGCGCGCGTATCGGGGAGGATAACGCGCGACCCGCTGCCGTGGCGGCTTTCCAGGTAACCCTCCTCGCGCAGGTGGGCGAGGGCGCTGCTGACTGTGGTCCGGCTAACGCCCAGCGCAGTGGCGAGCTCGCGCTCGCCCGGAAGCCGCGTATTTAAAGCCAGACGTCCATCAAGAATGAGCAGACGCAGCGCGTCGGCCAGCTGTCGCCAGAGCGGGGTGCGGGATGAGGTTTGCTGCCAGTGCCCTAAAAGGCGTACCAGAGACTGGCTGCCGAAGCGACGTGATGACATATGCAGTCCACTATTTAAAAACTGGACATTAATCATAGTGCCATTTTAGGCCAGGATGAAAGCCTGGTTCACGGGAGAAGAAAAAAATGGTACGTCGTCTGCTACAACTCTATGTCGGTTTAGGACTGTATGGCCTTTCCACCGCAATGTTCATTCGTTCCGATTTGGGTGTCGATCCCTGGGATGTTTTCCACCTTGGGGTGGGGATACAGCTGGGGATGACGATCGGGACGGTGATCATTTTGACCGGCGCAGCGGTACTGCTGCTGTGGATCCCCCTGCGTCAGATGCCGGGTCTGGGCACGATCAGCAACGTGATTTGCATCGGTCTGGCGGCGGACGCCAGCATGGCGCTTATACCGGAACTGGATTCATTACCCGTTCGAATTGCTTTCCTGGTGTCGGGCATCGTGATGAACGCGATTGCGACCAGTATGTACATCGGCGCCGGTTTCGGGCCTGGCCCGCGCGACGGCCTGATGACCGGCATTCATGCCCGTCTGGGTTGGTCCATTCGCAGCGTGCGCACCTCAATTGAAGTGACCGTCCTGCTGATTGGGTGCGTGCTTGGCGGCTCCTTTGGGGTGGGTACCGTCCTGTATGCCCTGACCATTGGCCCGCTTATCCAGCTCTGCCTGCCCTGGTTCCGCCAGAAGCCGCGCATTGCTGAAATCGCCCGGCCGGAGCGGGTTGTTTAATTTTGCGAAGCGCTCACATGCTTTAGCGGCGTCGCTGTGCCAGAATAAGGGCACGATAAACGCGATGCCAGAATGCATGAAAGCTATCACCCTTTATGATGTCGCCCTCCTTGCGGGGGTCTCTTACCAGACCGTTTCCCGCGTCATTAACGACGCGGAGCATGTCTCTGCCCGCACGCGAGAAAAGGTGCAGCAGGCGATGGCGGAGCTGCACTACGTGCCTAACCTTCGGGCACAGCAGCTGGCGGGTAAACGCACCCGCACGCTGGGTTTCATCACGACTGACCTGGCCCTGCACGCGCCTTCGCAAATCGTGTCGGCGGTAAAATCCCGTGCGGCGGAACGGGGGGCGAGCGTCCTTATCTCCATGGTGGAACAGCCCCAGCAGTGTCAGGCCGCGCTTCAGGCGCTGCTGGCACAGCGGGTGGACGCGCTGCTGGTGAATGTGCCGCTTGACGATCCCCATGCCGAAGCGCTCAGGGCGCTGGCATCGCCGGTTCCGGTGCTCTTTCTCGATGTATCGCCCTCAGCGCAGGTAAACAGCCTCGTGTTTAACGCGGAGCAGGGGGCGCGTCTGGGCGTGGAGCATCTGCTTTCGCTGGGGCATCAGCGCATTGCCCTGCTGAGCGGGCCGGAAAGCTCGGTCTCTGCCCGGGCGCGCCTGGCGGGATGGAAAGCCGCTCTGGGACGCGCGGGGCATGAGGCCGCTGCGGTGGCCTGCGGTGACTGGAGCGCGGCCAGCGGTTATGAGAAGGGACATTTGCTGTTGTCTGCGGCGACGTTACCGGACGCGATTCTGGTGGCGAACGATCAAATGGCGCTCGGGGTGATGCGCGCCTGCGCGGAAAAAGGGGTAGCGATTCCGGGCCAGATATCGGTGGTTGGGTTCGATGATACGGCCGACAGCGCCTGGTTTTCTCCGCCGCTGACGACCGTTCGCCAGGCGTTTCGCGAGGCGGGTGAACGCAGCGTCGAGTGGCTGCTGGCTCCCACCGGGGACGAGGCGTGCTGGCAGATTCAGCTGCCGGTGACGCTGGTTACCCGTCATTCCAGCGCGCAACGCACGCCGCAGCAGGCCGAACGCGAGGAGCTGGCGCTGCAGCTCAGAAGCCTGGCGCTGCTCGCCGAGCAGCTTGCCCGAAAATAAGACTTTTGTGATCTGACTCGCTACCCTGCGATGGAACGCTTTACCGCCGCAGTGTGCCAGGGCATGTTAACCAAAAATTGTGAGCGCTTCGCAAAGAGGTTGATATGTTTAACATCCCCACGCTGACCCTCAGCGCCCTCCTGACCCGTCGGGACTGGGAAAACCCCGGCGTCACCCAGTGGAACCGTCTTCCCGCACACGCGCCGCTACACGGCTGGCGCAGTGAATCTGCTGCCAGGGAGGATACTGGATCCCTTAGCCGGCACTCTCTCAACGGGCAGTGGCGGTTTAGCTACTTTACCGCGCCCGAGCAGGTTCCTCAGGCGTGGGTAAGCGAAGATTGTGCAGATGCCGTCGCGATGCCCGTGCCGTCTAACTGGCAGATGCAGGGGTTCGACACGCCTGTCTATACCAATGTGACCTATCCTATCCCCGTTAACCCGCCTTTTGTGCCGCAGGAAAACCCGACCGGTTGTTACTCGCTCACATTTGAGGTGGATGAGGTCTGGCTTCAGAGCGGGCAGACCCGAATTATCTTTGACGGCGTGAACTCGGCGTTCCATCTGTGGTGCAACGGAGAGTGGATAGGCTATTCCCAGGACAGCCGGCTACCCGCCGAATTTGACCTCTCGACGGCGTTACGCCCCGGGCAGAACCGCCTGGCGGTCATGGTATTGCGCTGGTGCGACGGCAGCTATCTGGAAGATCAGGACATGTGGCGCATGAGCGGCATCTTCCGCGATGTCTCCCTGCTGCATAAGCCGGAGACGCACATTGCGGATTATCATGTAGTCACCGATCTAAATGCGGAGCTGGACCGCGCGGTGCTGAACGTGGAGGTCGCGCTGGCAGGCGCGGGCTACGCGGAGTGCGACGTGGCGATAACGCTGTGGCGCAACGGTGAACGCTGTGCCAGCGCGACACAACGGCCAGGCTCTGCCATCGTGGACGAACGCGGCAGCTGGGCCGAGCGGCTAGCGGTGGCGATCCCCGTCGAGCGCCCCGCGCTGTGGAGTGCTGAAACCCCGGAACTGTATCGCCTGACGATTACGCTTCTCAATCCGCAGGGAGAGGTGCTCGAGGCTGAAGCGTGCGACGTTGGCTTCCGCCGCGTTGAAATCAGCAACGGCCTGCTGAAGCTCAACGGGAAACCGCTGCTGATCCGCGGGGTTAACCGGCACGAGCATCATCCTGAAAACGGTCAGGTGATGGACGAAGCGACCATGCGTCGCGATATCGAAATCATGAAGCAGCACAACTTCAACGCCGTGCGCTGCTCGCACTATCCGAACCATCCGCTGTGGTACCGGCTTTGCGATCGCTACGGGCTGTACGTCGTTGACGAAGCCAATATCGAAACGCACGGCATGGTGCCGATGAGCCGCCTTGCTGACGATCCGCGCTGGCTGCCCGCGATGAGCGAGCGCGTGACCCGCATGGTGCAGCGCGATCGTAATCACCCCTCAATCATTATTTGGTCGCTGGGCAACGAGTCTGGCCACGGCGCGAATCACGATGCGCTGTACCGCTGGCTGAAAACCACCGATCCGACGCGCCCGGTGCAGTATGAAGGCGGCGGCGCGAACACGGCAGCGACCGACATTGTCTGCCCGATGTACGCCCGGGTCGACTGGGATCAGCCCTTCCCGGCAGTGCCTAAATGGTCAATCAAGAAATGGATCGGCATGCCGGACGAAACGCGTCCGCTGATCCTATGTGAATACGCCCACGCGATGGGTAACAGCTTCGGCGGGTTTGCGAAATACTGGCAGGCGTTTCGCAGCCATCCTCGCCTGCAGGGTGGGTTCGTCTGGGACTGGGTCGATCAGGCCCTGACGAAGCAAGATGAAGCGGGCAATCCGTTCTGGGCATACGGCGGCGATTTTGGCGATAAGCCGAACGATCGGCAGTTCTGCCTCAATGGCCTGGTGTTCCCCGACCGCACGCCGCACCCGGCGCTTTACGAGGCGCAGCGCGCCCAGCAGTTCTTCACCTTTACGCGGGTCAGCGCGACTCCGCTGGTGATAGAGGTGCAAAGCGGCTACCTGTTCCGCCACACCGATAACGAGGTGCTGAGCTGGACGGTTGCCCGCGACGGGGAGGTGCTGGCTTCGGGCGAGGTAACGCTGGCGATGGCGCCTGAAGGCACTCAGCGTCTGGAGATCCCCCTGCCGGAGCTGAACGCCGGACCGGGTGAAGCCTGGCTGAACGTTGAAGTGCGCCAGCCGCGGGCAACGCCGTGGTCACCGGCAGACCATCGCTGCGCGTGGGAGCAGTGGGAGCTTCCGGCTCCTCTCTTTATTGCTCCGCCAGCCCAGGCGGGCGAGCCTCCGGTGTTAACGCAAAACGATCGCATCCTGGAGATCGCCCATCGTCAACAGCGCTGGCGGTTCGATCGCGCCTCCGCAAGCCTGAGCCAGTGGTGGCGAGATGGCGTGGAACTGCTGATTTCACCGCTGACGGATAGCTTCAGCCGCGCGCCGCTGGATAATGACATCGGCGTGAGCGAAGCGACGAAAATCGATCCGAACGCGTGGGTTGAACGCTGGAAAGCGGCGGGCATGTACGATCTCACCTCCCGCGTACTGTCTTGCGATGCAGAGCAGCTTGCTCGCGAGGTGGTGGTCAACACCCTGCATGTCTGGGAGTACCAGGGTAAAGCGCTGTTCCTGAGCCGTAAAACCTGGCGGGTGGACGAGCAGGGCATACTGCATGGCGATATTCAGGTCGATGTGGCGTCTGATATCCCTGAACCGGCGCGGATTGGCCTGAGCGTTCATCTCGCCGAAACGCCTGAAGCCGTTTCCTGGCTGGGGCTGGGGCCGCATGAAAACTACCCGGACAGAAAGCTCGCGGCGCAGCAGGGGCGCTGGACGCTGCCTCTCGAGGCCATGCACACGCCGTATATTTTCCCGACGGAAAACGGCTTGCGCTGCGATACCCGCAAACTGGTACTGGGAAACCACCAGATGAGCGGCGATTTCCATTTCTCGGTCAGCCGCTATAGCCAGCGGCAGCTACGAGAGACCACCCATCATCATCTGCTGCGCGAAGAGCCGGGATGTTGGCTCAACCTCGACGCCTTCCATATGGGCGTGGGCGGCGACGACTCCTGGAGCCCCAGCGTTTCGCCGGAATTCATCCTGCAGACGCGCCAGCTTCGCTATGCCTTCAGCTGGCAGCAGAACCTTTAACTGACCGGGAGAGGCGGCCACCGGGCGTGGCCGCAGTCTTATGCCAGAATGCCGCTCAGGCCGTGCAGGCTCATGTAAATCCCTACCACGGTAATCAGCGCGGCAGAGATCCAGGGGGCTTTGCGGGAGAACTCGCTAAACCCGGGCCAGCGTTTTGTCGCGTGTTTGAGGCTTAAGGCGGCAATCGCGCCGGAAGCGACCAGGGTCAACGCCAGGCCAATACTGAAGCTGAACACCAGCGTCGCGCCGAGGGCAAAGTGCTTCAGCTGCAGGCAGATGAGCAGAACGGTGATGGAGGCCGGGCAGGGGATAAGCCCGCCGGTCAGGCCAAACATCACGATCTGTCCGGTAGTGACGTTTTGACCGCTGAAGCGCCGGTTAATATCCTGCGCGTGAGCGCGCTGGTGGGCGTCCTGCCACTCTTCTGCAATCAGCGTGTGCTCGTGGTGATGATGATGATCATGATGGTGGTCATGGTCATGGTCATGGTCATGGTCATGGTGGTGATCATGGGCGTGATGATGATGATCGTGCGGCTGGCTCTCTTTCCAGGCTCGCCACGCCATCCACAGGGCGATCGCCACGATCAGTACGCCGGAGATCAGCTGGAACCAGGGTTCGGACGTATGCGCATCCCAGCCTCGACCAAACCACAATCCCGCCATCGCAACGAGCCAGACCACCGCAGTATGGGAGAGCGTTGCCGCCAGCCCGAGCAGCACCGCCTGTTTCAGCGTGCCGCGGATCGCCACAATAAAGGCGGCCATCATGGTTTTTGAGTGGCCCGGCTCCAGGCCATGCAGCGCGCCGAGCAGGATAGCGCTGGGAATAAACAGCCAGGCATTGCCCTGCTGAAGGAGTGAAGCAAAATCGGTCATGGGAAATTCCGGAGTGAAAAACGTGCGGAGATACTACTCCCCCCCAGTAGCAATATACTACCCCCCAGTAGAAAAATACTCAGGGGGAGTCGAGCGTGATATGCTTTAAAAGCTAAAAATAAGGGATGCAGAGATGTCACATACCGTTCGCGACAAGAAAATGTTATTGACTCGCCTGAAGAAAATTCAGGGGCAGAGTGCCGCGCTGGAAAAAATGCTTAACAGCGATCACGAATGTGCCGACGTATTACAGCAGCTCGCGGCGATCCGCGGGGCGGTCAATGGAATGATGATGCAGGTGATCGAAGGGCATTTAACCGATCATGTCGTGAAGGAGCCTGAAGAAGCGCAGCGTGAAGCCGATCTTGGCGTGGTGCTTCAGGTGATTAAATCCTATCTCAAGTAGCGTGCGTGGCGAGGTTATTTTCTGCCCAAAGTATAAATTCCGTTTTTGGCAGCGCTTTACTGTAGTACCAGCCCTGGCCGTACTGCACGCCGTGTCTGTGCAGCCAGGCGAGCTGCCCTTCAGTTTCAATACCCTCCGCCACCATCGCCAGCTTCAGCGACTTCGCCATTTCAATAATGTGCGGCGTCACGTTTTTATACTCCAGCGCATCCACGAAGGACTTATCAATCTTGAGCGTGTCGACGTCGAGATCCTGCAGATAGCTCAGGCTGGAATAGCCCGTGCCAAAATCATCAATATAGACGGGGTGCCCCGAACGGCGGAGTGCGGCGATAGCCGGTGCGCTGATTTTTGGATCGGCAAAGCCGCGCTCGGTGAGCTCAAGGGCAATTTGTTTCGGATGGACCTGCCACTTATTCAGCAATTGGCTCAGCAGCGGCGGCAGCGTGCCGGAGGTTAAATCGGCGGGCGCGAGGTTGATGGAGATGTGCCGATCGGCATGCAGGTGCAGCCAGGCGCCCATGTCCTCGAACACCTTTTCGATGACGAGCTGCGTCAGCTGGGAGATAAGCCCGGTTTGTTCCGCAAGAGGAACAAAAATATCCGGTGAGAGGCTGCTTCCGTCCGGCTGGGGCCAGCGCGCCAGCGCCTCAGCCCCCACGATTTTACCGCTACAGAGCGCCACGATGGGCTGATAGTGAACCACAAAATCGCGGCTGTTAATGGCGTCCAGCAGGCGATTACGAGGCGACTGGATACGGCGCAGTATTCGCAGGACGAAGAGCGCGGCCAGCAGGCTTATCAACATGCCGAACGGTAACCAGAAGAGAAGCTGCCGGTGCCAGGTTTCAGCCAGGGGTTTGAGCGCTGCCCAGGCGACGATGGTAAACCCCAGCTCGGGGATGGGCTTCATGACGTACATTGAACCCTTGTACTCTATGCTGGTCATTTCCGTGCCTCCGATCGTGTCGCGAACGTGCGGATCGAGGGGATTGCTGCTGGCAAAGATGAGGTGCGTTGCGCTGCCTACCAGGGCGGCATCAACCGCGATATCCCCGAAGGGGATCACATCGACCAGCGAGGCCGGATCGACCATGACAAGGTAATGACCTTTTCCCAGCACGGTCATGTAGCGATGAAACCCAAGATCGTTTTGCGCGGTTAACCACGCGCTGTAGCCGTCCTCGGTAATGCGCATTGGCGGAGGGAAAGGGTTGGCATGGCTGGTTTGCTCCAAGGAGGAGCAGAGCGGTTGAAGGTTATCGATATAGATCACCTCCTGCACGTAGCGCCAGGAGAAAGCCGCCCGGCGCATCTCCCTTAACTGCAACGGGCTGCACGGTGCGCCCTGAAAGCCCTGCAGATGATTGAGCGCTTCTTTTGCCTGAGCCACGACCCGATCGGTTCGAATCTGCACGCGCGAGGCGTAGTTTTCCAGCGCATCGACAAAATCATCTTCCGCCTGGCGATGGGCCAGCCAGATGCTCAGGCAAATGGGGACCAGCACGGAAAAGATAAGTACGCCAGTCACCAGACTGACCAGATGTAGGGTTTTCATGCTGTCGTGTCCTTCCTCGTATACCCGTTCCTGGGCGCTGAGTTCCCTGCCTGAAGAGAAAGATTTTACCGCGAAATGATATAGTTATAGCATGCGGGGGGCGCGATTTTCATTTTATCTCCGACAAACCAGAAAATATCGTCAGACGAGAGGGGTTGTTTTTTCAACTTTGCCTGGATATTATTTTGTTATGTTATAACAAAACACAAAGGATTTACGATGAAACCCGATATCCACCCAGCCTATCGCACCGTGGTCTTCCACGACACCAGCGCGAATGAATACTTCAAGGTTGGCTCAACCATTAAGACCGACCGCGAAATTGAACTCGACGGTGAAACCTATCCGTACATCACCATCGAGGTTTCTTCAAAATCGCACCCGTTTTATACCGGTAAGCAGAAAACGTTCTCCACCGACGGCAGCGCAGCGCGCTTCCGCAAGCGTTTTGGCGGTTTTCTCAATGCGAAACGGGGTTAATCATGAAGGTACTTAACTCATTGCGCAGTGCAAAACAGCGTCACCCGGATTGCCAGATAGTCAAACGCAAGGGACGCCTGTACGTGATTTGCAAATCCAATCCGCGCTTTAAGGCGGTTCAGGGACGTAAAAAAAGACGCTAGACGCGCGTTTCTCGCCAGCTTTCCAGGGTTCGTTTCTGTTTGCCATCGGCAGTAAAATTGTCGATGGCAAGCCAGCTTTCAAACGCGCTCGCCAGCGCCGGCCACTCTTTATCGAGAATCGAAAACCAGTCGGTATCCCGGTTGTGGCCTTTTATGACCAGCGCCTGGCGAAAGCGCCCCTCAAACTGAAAGCCCAGCCGCAGCGCTGCTTTACGGGAAGGTTCGTTCAGGCTGTTGCACTTCCACTCATAGCGCCGGTACCCCAGGGTATCGAACACATACCGCATCAGCAGGTATTGCGCTTCCGTCGACATTGGCGTGCGGCTTAAGAGAGGAGAGAAGTGAACGTGCCCCACTTCCACGACCCCGTTTTTAGGATCGATCCGCATCAGAGCCAGCGTTCCGACCGGCGCCCGGGTCTGATTATCAATCACGGCAAAGTGCATCGGGTCAGACAGGTCGCCTACGCTCGCTACCCATTCTGCAAACGCCTCTGCGGTGGCATCGGGTTCTCGCAGCAGCCACGTCCAGCTGCGCGTATCTTCGGCCAGGGAATACGCAGAGAACAGCGCGTGGGCATGCGCCGCGCGCAGTGGCTCAAGCCGACAATAGCGGCCTTCGAGGACCACACGGGACGGATGCGGGCGCGGTTGCCAGTCGTTTAAGGGGATACCGACAGGCTGTCCAAACTCATTGAATGTATTCATCTTTATTTCCATGACGTTGAAAAGATCTCCAGATTAGTGAATTGCTGGTTCCCTAAAAAGAACCACCAGGCTATGTTTTTCTGGTACCACAAGGAGGAGAGATGAACATACCGGGTGATGAGCTTTACGCTTTGCTCCATGCTGCGCTAAAAAAGCGTGGGCAAGAGACGCTCCAGCGCGCGCTCTATCATGCTTTGCGGGAGGCGATACTCTGCGGCAGGCTTCGGTCCGGGAGCCAGCTGCCCGGTTCGCGAACGCTGGCGCAGCAGATCTCGGTTTCCCGAAACACGGTCAATGCGGCGCTGGACCAGCTCACGCTCGAAGGCTATTTGCTGCGTAACCGTCAGGGGACACGGGTGGGGCAATTCGCTCATCGTACGGTTTCCCGGACGTTGCCGGATCCTGACGTCAGGCTGACAAAACGTGTCACCCTGCTGCCCGCGGCTGTGCCGCGCGACACGCCGGTGATGGCGTTCACGCCGGGAACACCTGCCATAAACTATTTCCCCCTGCCGCTGTGGCGGCGATTGTACGATCGTGTCCTGCGCGAGGAGGGGAGTGCCCTGCTGGGGTATGGCGACCCGGCCGGAGAACCGTCGCTGCGGGCCGCGATTGCCCGGCATCTTGCACTGTCACGCGGTATCGGCTGCGACGCCAGCCAGATTGTCATCACGGAAGGGGCGCTTGAGGGCGTTAATCTCTGCACCCTGCTGCTGAGCGAGCCGGGGGACGTTGCCTGGGTAGAAAACCCCGGCTATAGCGGGGCGAAGAGTGCGTTTGTTAAAACCGGCCTGAGCATGACGGGGATCCCGATTGATGACGAGGGGATGCGCTGGGAGGGGCTGAATGCACCGTCTCCCACGTTAATTTTTACCTCACCTTCACACCAGTTTCCCTACGGAAGCGTGCTCAGTGCCCGACGGCGGCTGGCGCTGCTGGAGCTGGCCCGGCAGCACAACGCGTGGATCGTTGAAGACGATTACGACAGCGAATTCCGCTATGCCGGTGAGCCCGTACCGGCAATGCTGGGAATGGTCAACAATGCGCCCGTTGTGTATCTGGGGACGTTTAGCAAAACGCTATTCCCGTCGCTTAGAATGGGGTTCATGGTATTGCCGCCAGCGCTGGCGAAAGCGGCTCGCCCGGCCATCGGCTCGCTGCTGCGCGGCGGCCATCGTGCGGAACAGCGTACGCTGGCGCTGTTCATCGAGGAGGGTCACTATGCCCGCCATCTTGCCGCCATGCGTCGGCTTTACCGTAAACGCTACCGCCAGCTGCGGGAAGCGCTGGCCGCAGAGCTTCATTCCCCGCACCGTATTCTGGCCGGGGAAGGCGGGATGCACCTGACGCTGGCCATAGACGGTATTGACGATCGGAGGCTGGTGGAGCAGGCAAGGGCGTTTCAGCTGGCGCCTGCGGCACTGAGCGGGTATTACCTGGAGGCGAAGCAGGGGCAAACCGGTCTGGTTTTAGGTTACGGCAATACCTCTGCTTCTCAGTTTGCGCCGGGGATCCGACGCCTGCAGGCGTTAATTACGCAGCAGCGGGGCGGGAAAGGGTAAAGACGTCATAGAAGGAGAGCTGACCTTTGGTAGAGACCATTTTCTGCAGCTTCTCTTTTTGCACGGTTTCAACGGCCGGAGAGTGCATGATGCTGTCGATCAGCTCCGCTGGAACGTAGCGCGTGTTATACCATTCGCCGTTATAGCAGACCCGGAAATCGAGGACGTCGATATCTTCGTAACGGTAGCGCGGATTCACGTCAAAAAAGAAAAAGGCGTTAAAGACGACAAACAGGACAACCAGCAGCCAGACGGAGTCCACCAGCGTTTCAGACTTGAGCATCACAATCAGCGTCGCCAGCCAGGCGGCATACATGGCGACAAACAGTCCAGGATGTTTGCGGATAAAGCTAATGCTGAAGCGCGGGCGATTGTCGCGCTTTTCGCGGAGGTTAAGATCGTCGATGGTGGCGGTAAGCAGGCGCTGTATCTCGGTCATTTTTTGCCTTCATGAGAGTTGACAATACAGGGTGTCTGCCAATTTTAGGGGAGCCATCAGGCTGAAAAAAGTAACAGTCTGGCGCTAAAAGACCATAACAGTTGACTCCCCGGGACCTCACAGCGTTTTGATGATTTTTGCCGGGTTGCCCCCCACGACGACGTTAGCCGGGACGTCTTTCGTCACCACGGCGCCGGAGGCCACCACCACATTATCACCAATGGTGACGCCAGGGTTAATGACCGCCCGACCACCTATCCAGACGTTATTGCCAATGCTGACCGGTTTTCCAAACTCCACGCCGCTGTTGCGTTCCTCCGCGTCCAGCGGATGGGTTGCCGTATAAATATGAACACCCGGCGCGAGCATGCAGTTATCGCCAATATGAACGGGGCAGACGTCCAGCATTACGCAGTCGAAGTTAGCGTAAAAGTTTTTACCGAGATAAATGTTATATCCGTAGTCGCAGCGGAAGCTCGGTTCTATATATGCGCCTTCGCTTTTGCCCAGCAGTTCCGCCAGAATGTTCTGGCGTTCTGTTTTTTCATCAGGCGCGGTGTGGTTAAAGCGGTAAACCAGATGGCGGGCCCGCAGTCGGTCTGCCCGTAACGTCTCATCGCCGGGGCGGTAATGTTCACCGGCAATCATTTTCTGTTTTTCTAAGCTCATTGGAAACCTCGCTGGATGGGATTACCGCAGAGTAATCGGAACAGGCCAGGAGGGGAACGTTCCCGAAAAGCCGATGTGACTGGCGTCACAACATTGCTGCTGCTGAACGCGTTTTACATGGATACCTGGCCTGAGCACAGGGAGCATAACGGGATAGGTAAAAAACGGAGAACGTGGCGTAGAACTCTACAGACACTCTTCAACGATTAACGGACAAATTTCCATACAGATGTAGGGATTTTGTCATACAGCTTATTCATGGTCAGTTCAGCCAGACGATGGTCAGCGGCTGAATAAAATACCGCCAGTTCATTATCAGAAAGCTCGTATTTATTCTTTTCAATGACGCGCTCGAGCGTGTCGATTGACTGACAACGTCGTAAGCGCATCAAATAATCGATCTTTGTGAGTGGTTTATCAGACATAAATTCACCTTAGTAATTGTAATAATTTTAACAGGAAAGACTAACCGGGTTAGCTCTGCTCACGTTGATGAAACAGCGGAATAGCCGGTTTCCCGATTTACGCCATTTTTGCAAATCCTGGGCGTTAATGCCGTAACTGCTGAACAACATAAAGGTGTCGTCCAGGTATTCATCAATTTGCTCAATGAGCTTATTATCTTCATTGTACTTAATTTTATAATTAAGTGCGAAGGTTGCGATATGCTCTATCAGCTCATTCAACTGTAAATTGATGGCAGACGTTGGGTCGTTTACCCAGCCATGGTTGCTTTCATCAAGATTGGCAAGGCAGTCATGGTACAAGGATTCGCAGAGAAATTTCAACTGCGCGATATCATGCCTTTTTGGCGAGTACTCGTCCATAGCGCATCCCCTTTTGAGTGATTTCTTACTCACCGAACATCATTGTCGGGATGGATACAACTGACTTAGCTACATGAGCGCTGTGTTCCTGATAACCTAACTATAAGCCACTCCTTCCTGGATTTCACCGCGCTATTACGAAAAATTACAAATAAAACCGCAGACTGCGAGCATGTACGCAAAGGGGCATCCTGAACTCAACTTTGTTAACCCAATTAATGCGCGCGTTTTATCGCTTCCTTACGTTTCATTGGTTTAGCAAAAATGATGAGAAAAGTTCGGATTCAGTCTTTTCTTTGTAAGAACTTTTTATTAGGAATATTCCTAATCGCTTAAGCGGGGAAATGAAATTAAAAAAATCCTAAATTCACCGATTAAGTTATCAGTTAATTATGATATGTCTAATTAAGATGGCAGAAAATAAATAGAGCGACAATAAGCGTAATTTATGATTTTTTCTGAAAAAGAAAAAGGCCGCTAATGCGGCCTTTTTATCATGTGAAACCGGTATCAGTGAGGTTCTACCGAATGACTGTGTTCAACATCTTCATTCTTGCGGCTAAAGCGGCGGCGAACCACCACGAAGAACACCGGAACGAAGAAGATAGCCAGTACGGTCGCGGTAACCATGCCGCCCATCACACCCGTACCTACCGCGTTCTGCGCGCCGGAGCCTGCACCTGAGCTGATAACCAGCGGCAGTACGCCGAGGATAAACGCCAGTGACGTCATCAGGATTGGGCGCAGACGCATACGAACCGCCTCAAGCGTCGCCTCAATCAGGCCTTTACCCTCTTTCTCCATCAGATCTTTGGCGAATTCAACGATAAGTATCGCGTTCTTCGCCGACAGGCCAATGGTTGTCAGCAGGCCTACCTGGAAGTAAACGTCATTGGTCAGCCCGCGGAACGTTGCCGCAAGCAGCGCACCGATAACCCCGAGCGGTACCACCAGCATAACGGAGAACGGAATCGACCAGCTCTCATACAGTGCCGCCAGACACAGGAACACCACAATCAGTGAAATGGCGTACAGAGCAGGGGCCTGGTTTCCGGACAGACGTTCCTGATAGGACATGCCGGTCCAGTCATAGCCGATACCCGCAGGCAGTTTACTTGCCAGCTCTTCCATCAGGTTCATGGCTTCACCGGTGCTTCGGCCCGGCGCGGCCTGACCGAGGATCTCCATGGATGGCAGACCGTTATAGCGTTCCAGACGCGGCGAACCGTATTCCCAGCGTGACGTTGAGAATGCCGAGAATGGTACCATCTGGCCATTGCTGCCGCGCACGAACCAGCTGTTGATGTCGTTTGGCAGCATGCGGTACTGCGCCTCTGACATCACGTATACTTTCTTCACGCGACCGCGGTCGATGAAGTCGTTAACGTAGCTACCGCCCCAGGCCGCGCCCAGCGTGGTATTGATGTCGCTGATGGATACGCCCAGCGCCTGGGCTTTCTCCTGGTCGATATCGATTTTGTACTGCGGGGTATCTTCCAGGCCGTTTGGACGTACGCCGACCAGCAGGTCAGGGTGCTTGGCCACTTCGCCAAACAGCTGGTTACGCGCCTGCGTCAGTTTTTCGTGACCCAGACCGCCCTGGTCAATCAGCTGGAAGTCGAAGCCGGTCGCGGTACCCAGTTCAACAATCGCTGGCAGGTTAAAGGCGAAGACCATAGCATCCTTAATCTGCGAGAAGGTGCCCATTGCACGACCGGTAATGGCCTCAACTTTGTTCTCTTCGCCCGGACGTTCAGACCAGTCTTTCAGAGAAACGAAGGCGATACCGGTGTTCTGGCCACGACCCGCAAAGCCAAAGCCGTTAACCGCAAACACGGACTCAACGTTCGCTTTCTCTTTAGTAAGGTAGTAGTCCGTCACTTCATCCAGCACTTTCTGGGTACGCTCTTGCGAAGCACCTGCAGGAAGCTGCGCCATCGTCAGGAACACGCCCTGGTCTTCATCCGGCAGGAAAGAGCTTGGCAGACGAACGAACAGATAGGCCATGCCGACGACAATGATGATATAGAGCAGCAGGTAACGACCGGTGCTGCGCAGGATGTTGCCCACGCTGTCGGTGTAGTGGTGCGTGCTCTTATCAAACATGCGGTTAAACCAGCCGAAGAACCCTTTATGCTCGCCGTGACCGCCTTTCTGAATTGGCTTCAGCATGGTGGCACACAGCGCAGGCGTCAGGATCAACGCGACCAGCACCGACAGCGCCATCGCGGAAACGATGGTAATCGAGAACTGACGGTAAATTGCACCGGTTGAGCCCCCGAAGAAGGCCATCGGAATAAATACCGCCGACAGCACCATCGCGATACCGACCAGCGCGCCCTGGATCTGGCCCATTGACTTACGGGTCGCTTCCTTCGGCGGCAGACCTTCTTCCGCCATGACGCGCTCGACGTTCTCTACCACCACGATGGCGTCATCCACCAGCAGGCCGATGGCGAGCACCATCCCGAACATCGTCAGGGTGTTTATCGAGTAGCCGAATATCGACAGGATCGCAAAGGTCCCGAGCAGAACAACCGGCACGGCGATGGTTGGGATCAGCGTCGCGCGGAAGTTTTGCAGGAACAGGTACATTACCAGGAAGACGAGAATAATCGCCTCAACCAGGGTTTTAACCACTTCGTGAATCGAGATTTTAACAAACGGCGTGGTGTCGTACGGGTAAACGATTTTCAGACCTGACGGGAAGAAAGGTTCCATCTTCTTCAGCTCTGCGCGGATCGCCGTGGCGGTGTCCAGGGCGTTAGCGCCTGTCGCCAGTTTAATACCCAGACCGGAAGCCGGTTTACCGTTGAACTTCGCGATGATGTCGTAGTTCTCGCCGCCCAGCTCAACTTTCGCCACGTCGCGTAGGCGAACCTGCGAACCGTCCTGATTCACTTTCAGGAGAATTTTGCTGAACTCATCGGCAGAGGTCAGACGGGTCTGCGCGATGATCGAGGCGTTAAGCTGCTGGCCTTTCACCGGCGGCGTACCGCCTAACTGACCGGCTGCGACCTGGGCGTTTTGTGCTTTAATCGCGCTGATCACGTCAACCGGGGTCAGCTGGAAGTTGTTCAGCTTATTCGGATCCATCCAGATACGCATCGCGTACTGGGAACCGAACAGCTGCACGTCACCCACGCCGGAAGTACGGCTGATGGCGTCCTTCATGTTGGCGCCCACGTAGTCGGAAATATCCTCCTGCGTCATGGTGCCGTTGGTGTTGATAACGCCGACAACCATCAGGAAGCTGCTGGACGATTTCTCGACGCTCACCCCCTGCTGTTGTACTTCCTGCGGCAGCAGCGGCATCGCCAGCTGCAGTTTGTTCTGCACCTGAACCTGCGCAATGTCAGCATCCGTACCTGACTGGAAGGTCAGGGTGATCTGCACTGTACCGGTGGAGTCACTGTTTGAGGACATGTACATCAGGTTATCGATACCGTTCATGTTTTGTTCGATAACCTGGGTGACGGTGTCCTGTACCGTTTTCGCATCAGCCCCCGGGTAGGTTGCGGAGATGGTCACCGCCGGTGGCGCAATCGTTGGATATTGCGCGACAGGCAGCTTCAGGATCGCAAGTCCCCCGGCCAGCATGATGATAATGGCGATCACCCACGCAAATATGGGGCGATCGATAAAGAAATTAGGCATGTCTTAACGGCTCCTGTTTAAGTTAAGACTTGGTTTGTTCTGACTGGCCAGCGGCCGAAGCCTGTTGTTTATCGTCAGACTTCACTTCCTGTGCTTTAACCTGCGCGCCAGGACGAACTTTTTGCAAACCAGTAACAATCACGCGATCGCCATCTTTCAGACCTTCCGTCACAAGCCATTTATCGCCAATCGCCTGGGTGGCGGTGATATTGCGCGTTTCGACTTTGTCATCAGCCCCGACAACCAGCGCGCTCGCATCGCCGCGTGGCGTACGGGTCACACCCTGCTGTGGAACCAGAAGTGCGGTTGGGTTGGTACCTTCTTCCAGACGCGCGCGAACAAACATACCCGGCAGCAGATTTTTGTCAGGGTTCGGGAAAATCGCACGTAGGGTGATGGAACCGGTGGTCTGGTCAACCGTCACGTCAGAGAATTCCAGGGTACCTTCCTGCGGGAACTTGATGCCGTCGTTGGTAATCAGCTCCACTTTGGCTTTGCCGTTTTCCTGTTTCAGGGTGCCGTTAGCCAGCTCCTGTTTCAGGCGCAGGAAATCATTGCTGGACTGCGTCACGTCAACGTAGATCGGATCGAGCTGCTGCACGGTCGCCAGCGCGGTGGTCTGACCGTTCTGCACCAGTGCGCCTTCCGTGACGGAAGACTTACCAATACGACCGCTGATAGGGGAGGTCACTTTGGTATAGGCCAGGTTAATGCGCGCGGTTTCGACGGCCGCTTTCGCTGCCACTACGGCCGCGTTAGCCTGCTGTGCATCTGCCAGGGCGGTATCGTAATCCTGTTGGCTGATGTACTTAGTACCGAGCAGTTTCTGGTAGCGGTTCAGCGTCAGCTGGGCGATTTTGGCTGCGGCTTGCGCCTTCGCCAGGTCGCCTTTCGCGCTTTCATACGATGCCTGATAGGTTGCTGGATCAATCTGATACAGAGACTCACCGGCCTTCACATCACCGCCTTCGGTGAAGTTACGCTTCAGGATAATGCCGCTAACCTGAGGACGTACTTCCGCAATACGGTAAGCATTTGTCCGGCCTGGTAATTCGGTGGTGATTTGTAGAGGTTCAGATTTGAGCGTCACGACGCCTACTTCTGGCGCCTGCTGAGCTCCTTGTTGAGCCGGTTTGTCGTCACATCCTGTTAGCGCTAAGCTGCCTGAGAGCATCAGAACGACCGCCAGAGGCGTTAACCCTCTGTTTTTGTTCATATGTAAACCTCGAGTGTCCGATTTCAAATTGATCAAGGGTCCTGAGTCTAAAACCCATTGCTGCGTTTATATTATCGTCATGCTATGGTACATACATTCACAAATGTATGTAAATCTGACTCCTGTAAATTCACCCACCTATGGCACGAAAAACTAAACAACAAGCGCTTGAAACCCGACAACACATACTTGATGTGGCAATACGTTTGTTCTCGCAGCAGGGTGTTTCTTCTACCTCGCTGGCACAAATTGCTCAGGCTGCCGGTGTGACGCGGGGCGCGATTTACTGGCATTTTAAGGACAAGTCAGATCTGTTCAGTGAAATCTGGGAGCTTTCAGAGTCCAGCATTAGCGATCTCGAGAGTGAGTATCGGGCAAAATTCCCTGACGATCCACTCTCAGTATTAAGAGAAATATTAGTATATATCCTTGAAGCGACGGTAGTTGAAGAACGTCGCAGATTAATGATGGAAATTATTTATCATAAATGCGAGTTCGTGGGCGAAATGGCGGTGGTGCAGCAGGCGCAACGCAGCCTCAGCCTGGAAAGCTATGACCGTATCGAACAGAACCTCAATCAGTGCATGCAGGCCAAACTGCTCCC
This sequence comes from Enterobacter cloacae complex sp. ECC445, assembly GCF_021892025.1. Classification (NCBI taxonomy): domain Bacteria; kingdom Pseudomonadati; phylum Pseudomonadota; class Gammaproteobacteria; order Enterobacterales; family Enterobacteriaceae; genus Enterobacter; species Enterobacter cloacae complex sp. ECC445. The sequence continues at coordinate 28,565 of NZ_JAKLRZ010000039.1, forward strand.
GGCCAACCTCATGACCCGTCGGGCGGCAATCCTGATGCGCAGCTACATTTCAGGCCTGATGGAAAACTGGCTTTTCGCGCCACAATCCTTTGATCTCAAAGAAGAAGCCCGCAGCTACGTGGCGATTTTACTGGAGATGCTGCAGCTCTGCCCCACGCTGCGCAACGACGCGCCTTCGCTAACGGCCTGATCCCTCTCCAGGATTTATCTCAGAGGGTAACGTTCGCGCTATTCTGCTTTCGGCGAGCGTGATATTCTTCACGCCGGACTATTTTCGGTCATCTTCTGACATCATTCACAACTATGCTGCCCATCAATCGCTCGCAACATCCTGTTTTTGCATTGCTCCTTGCGATGCTGTTTTTCTTCGCCACGGCGCCGCTGACCTGGGCCCGCGCCGATAACAGCAATGATATTCCCTCGCGCGCCGATGTTCAGTCGCAGCTCGACTCGCTGAACAAGCAAAAAGAGCTCTCGCCTCAGGAGAAACTCACCCAGCAGGATCTGACGGAAACGCTGGAAACGCTGGATAAAATTGAACGCGTCAAAGCTGAAACCACCCAGCTTCGCCAGAAGGTGGCGCAGGCTCCTGAAAACATGCGTAAAGCGACGGAATCGCTGAATGCCCTGAGTGACGTTGATAACGACGACGAAACGCGCAAAACGCTCGCCACGCTCTCCTTACGCCAGCTTGAGTCGCGCGTCGCACAACTGCTCGACGACCTGCAAACCGCGCAGTCCGATCTCGCCACCTATAACAGCCAGCTTGTCTCTCTGCAGACCCAGCCCGAGCGCGTGCAAAATGCGATGTACGCCGCGTCTCAGCAGCTGCAGCAGATCCGCAACCGCCTCAACGGCACAACGGTAGGAGAGGGAACGCTACGTCCGACGCAGCAAACCCTGCTGCTGGTTCAGCAGACCTTGCTCAACGCGCAGATTGATCAGCAGCGTAAAAGCCTGGAAGGGAATACGGTGCTGCAGGATACGCTGCAGAAGCAGCGTGATTACGTCACCGCGAACATTAACCGTCTGGAACACCAGCTTCAGCTGCTGCAGGAAGCGGTCAACAGCAAGCGCCTGACGCTAACGGAAAAAACCGCCCAGGAAGCCGTATCCCCTGACGAAACCGCCCGCATTCAGGCCAATCCGCTGGTGAAGCAGGAGCTTGAGGCCAACCACCAGCTTAGCCAGCGCCTGATACTGGCGACGGAAAACGGTAACTCGCTGGTTCAGCAAAATATCAAAGTGAAGAACTGGCTGGATCGCGCGCTGCAGGCGGAGCGCAACATCAAAGAGCAGATCGCGGTCCTGAAAGGCAGCCTCCTGCTGTCGCGTATTCTCTACCAGCAGCAGCAGACGCTCCCGTCCGCCGACGAGCTGGAGGACATGACCAACCGCATTGCGGATTTACGTCTGGAACAGTTTGACGTCAACCAGCAGCGCGATGCCCTTTTCCAGAGCGATACCTTTGTCGCCAAAATTGAGGAAGGGCATTCCAGCGACGTGAATCCGGAAGTGCACGACGCGCTGCTCCAGGTTGTCGATATGCGTCGCGAGCTGCTGGACCAGCTCAACAAACAGCTGGGTAACCAGCTGATGATGGCCATCAACCTGCAGATCAACCAGCAGCAGCTGGTGAGCGTCTCGAAAAGCCTGCAGGAGATCCTGACCCAGCAGATTTTCTGGGTGAACAGCAACAAGCCGATGGACTGGGACTGGATTAAATCCTTCCCTGAGACGCTGAAAACGCAGATCAAGAGCATGAAAATTACCGTGAACTGGGAGAAAGCCTGGCCTGCGGTAATGATTGCTTTGCTGGCCGGTTTACCGCTGCTTCTCATTGCGGGGATGATTCGCTGGCGTTTGAAATGGCTTAAACAGTACCAGGCGAAGCTGGCCTCCGAAGTGGGTCAGCTGCGCAATGACAGCCAGCTCCATACGCCAAAAGCGATTCTGATCGACCTGATTCGCGCCCTGCCGGTGTGCCTGATTATTCTGGCCGTGGGCCTGATTCTGCTCACCATGCAGCTCAACGTCAGCGATCTGCTGTGGGCGTTCAGCAAAAAACTGGCAGTGTTCTGGCTGGTGTTTGGCCTGTGCTGGAAGGTGCTGGAAAAAGACGGCGTGGCGGTGCGTCATTTCAACATGCCGGCGCAGCTGACCAGCCACTGGCGGCGTCAGATTGTGCGCATCAGCCTGGCGCTCCTGCCGCTGCACTTCTGGTCAGTTGTCTCCGAGCTTTCCCCGCTGCATCTGATGGATGACGTGCTGGGCCAGCTGGTCATCCTGCTGAACCTGCTGCTGATTGCGATCCTGATGTGGCCGATGTGCCGCGACAGCTGGCGTGATAAAGAGTCCCACAATATTCGCCTGGCCACCGTGACGGTGCTGGCGATCATTCCGCTGGCGCTGATGGTGCTGACGGCAACGGGCTACTTCTATACCACGCTGCGCCTGTCCGGGCGCTGGATTGAAACGGTCTATCTGGTGATCGTCTGGAACCTGCTCTATCAGACCGTGCTGCGCGGCCTGAGCGTGGCGGCCCGCCGTATTGCCTATCGCCGCGCCATCGCGCGTCGTCAGCATCAGGTGAAAGAGGGGGCCGAGGGCGCGGAGCCGCAGGAAGAGCCGACCATCGCGCTGGAACAGGTTAACCAGCAGACGCTGCGCATCACCATGCTGGTGATGATCGCCCTGTTTGCCGTGATGTTCTGGGCTATCTGGTCCGATCTTATTACCGTTTTCGCCTATCTCGACAGTATTACGCTCTGGCAATACAACGGAACCGAAGCGGGCGCGGCGGTCATGAAAAGCGTGACCATGGGCAGCCTGCTGTTTGCGCTGGTGTCGTCGGTGGTGGCTTGGGCGCTGATTCGCAACCTGCCGGGCCTGCTTGAAGTGCTGCTCCTGTCGCGTCTGAATCTTCGCCAGGGGGCGTCGTACGCCATTACCACGATCCTTAACTACGTCATCATTATTGTTGGGGCGATGACGGTATTCGGTTCGCTGGGCGTCTCGTGGGATAAACTGCAGTGGCTGGCGGCGGCCCTGTCGGTCGGTCTGGGTTTTGGCCTGCAGGAGATCTTCGGTAACTTCGTGTCCGGCCTGATCATCCTGTTCGAACGCCCGGTGCGTATCGGCGATACCGTTACCATCGGCACGTTCTCGGGAACGGTCAGCAAGATCCGCATTCGTGCCACCACGATTACCGATTTCGATCGCAAAGAGGTGATCATCCCGAACAAGGCGTTTGTGACCGAGCGTCTGATCAACTGGTCGCTTTCCGACACGGTGACGCGCGTGGTGATCCGCCTGGGCGTAGCCTATGGATCGGATCTGGATAAGGTGAAAGAGGTGCTGCTCAAGGCGGCGTCTGAGCATCCGAAAGTGATGCACGATCCGGCTCCGGCGGTCTTCTTCACCACCTTTGGCGCGAGCACGCTGGATCACGAGCTGCGTTTATACGTGCGCGAGCTGCGCGACCGCAGCTACACGGTGGATGAGCTGAACCGCTCTATCGATCGCCTGTGTCGTGAAAACGATATCAATATCGCCTTCAACCAGCTTGAGGTTCACCTGCGCAACGAGAAAGGTGATGAGCATACGGAAGTGAAGCGCGAGATTAAGGGTGATGACCCTCACCCTAACCCTCTCCCTTGAAGGGAGAGGGAATAATCTGGTGCGGTCTGCTTTTGCTTTTACCCTCTCCCCTCAGGGGAGAGGGCCGGGGTGAGGGGGAAGTTTCCCCTCAAAATCCCGCCGCACAATCTCCAGCGCCTTCAGCACCGTCTCCGTCGGGATCTCATGATTCTCCAGCAGCATAATCAAATCGACGGCCAGCTTGACCTCATCGGGTGCATTTTCCAGTGACATGGGTGTGGCTCCTGTTAGCGGGTCAAACGTCCAATGACGCGTTCAATCTCGTCCAGCGCCTGACGGCAGCGGACGATGCGTCCTTCCAGCGCGCTAATCTCGCGCATCAACAGCTGCTGCTCTTCCAGCGTTTCGCTGTTGTTCAGCCGCACTTCGCGCTCGCGCTTCATCTCAAACAGTCGGCGCTCAAACTCCTGGTTCTCCAGCCGCTTGCGCTGCCATTTGCCGAGCCCCGGCGAGGCGCTGTCCCAGGCGCGCAGCGGCCAGGCGGCGATTTCGCGATGCAGGGCGATGATCTGCTCGGTGAGATGCTCGGCAAGCCACGCCACCTGTTCCTGCTGTTTATTCTCAACCGCATGGCTAAGCTCGTCGAGGTTGGTCTGCGCTTCGGCAAGGTAATCCTGAAATACGGTGCTGCGGGTGCGAAAAAGCTGCCGGTCAAAGCGCGGTTTCAGCGTGGCGTGCCCCATCAGCGGCGTCGCCTGCGCCCGCAGAGCAATCAGCTGATTTTGCAGCTTCTCAAGAAGCAGTGCTGTTTTCAAGACGCTCTCCAGTGGTAAAGTAGCCGTTCAGTTTGATAACGATTCGCATTATGCAGCGTACTATTTTAATCATCATTGGCTGGCTGGCGGTAGTGCTGGGCACGCTGGGCGTGGTTTTGCCCCTGCTGCCGACCACGCCGTTTATCCTGCTGGCGGCCTGGTGCTTCGCCCGCTCGTCTCCGCGCTTTCACCACTGGCTGCTCTATCGCTCATGGTTTGGCGGCTATCTGCGGCACTGGCAACAGCACCGGGCCATGCCGCCCGGGGCGAAGCCGCGCGCGATCGCGGTGATCCTCATCACCTTCGCCATTTCATTATGGCTGGTGAAAATGATGTGGGTGCGGATCCTGCTGCTGGTCATCCTGACCTGCCTGCTTATCTTCATGTGGCGGATCCCCGTGGTTGATGAAAAGCAACAAAAGCACTGAAGCCTCATAATGGCTGTTGCAATTATTGCGTACAGCCAGTAAATTCGACCGTTTTCGAGCACAGGCGCGCCTGGTTAAAGGTTAAACAATTGTTGCCTTTACCCACTACGTTGCGCGCCGTGAGTAACACTGTTTCATTTAGGCACAAACCGATGACCGCAACTGCACAGCAGCTTGAATATCTGAAAAACAGCATCAAAAGCATCCAGGACTATCCAAAGCCTGGCATTCTTTTCCGTGATGTCACCAGCTTGCTGGAAGACCCGAAAGCGTACGCGCTCAGCATTGAACTGCTGGTCGAGCGTTATAAAAACGCCGGGATCACCAAAGTAGTAGGTACCGAAGCCCGTGGCTTCCTGTTCGGCGCACCGGTTGCGCTGGCGATGGGCGTGGGTTTTGTGCCGGTGCGTAAGCCGCGCAAGCTGCCGCGCGAAACCATCGCAGAAAGCTACGAGCTGGAGTACGGCACCGATCAGCTTGAGATCCACGTTGACGCGATCAAGCCTGGCGACAAAGTGCTGGTGGTGGACGATCTGCTGGCAACCGGCGGCACCATTGAAGCGACCGTGAAGCTGATCCGCCGTCTGGGTGGGGAAGTGACCGACGCGGCCTTCATCATCAACCTGTTCGATCTCGGCGGTGAACAGCGTCTGGAAAAACAGGGCATCACCAGCTACAGCCTGGTGCCTTTCCCGGGTCATTAATCCCGGTTTTCACAACCTCGCTCAATGGGTGAGGTTGTGATAGCATTCCCCTCCATAAATTCACCTTCCAGCGTTGCAGAGCCTGCCCATGAGTTATCAGGTGTTAGCCCGTAAATGGCGACCACAAACCTTTGCTGACGTTGTCGGTCAGGAACATGTGCTGACGGCCCTGGCGAACGGCTTGTCGCTAGGTCGCATCCATCACGCCTATCTTTTCTCCGGCACCCGCGGCGTCGGCAAGACCTCTATTGCCCGTTTGCTGGCAAAAGGTCTCAACTGCGAAACCGGGATCACCGCCACGCCGTGCGGCGTGTGCGATAACTGCCGGGAGATCGAGCAGGGGCGTTTTGTCGATCTGATCGAGATCGACGCCGCCTCGCGCACCAAAGTGGAAGATACCCGCGATCTGCTCGACAACGTGCAGTACGCCCCGGCGCGTGGCCGCTTCAAGGTCTACCTGATCGATGAAGTGCACATGCTGTCGCGCCACAGCTTCAACGCCCTGCTGAAAACGCTGGAAGAGCCGCCCGCGCACGTGAAGTTCCTGCTGGCGACCACCGATCCGCAAAAGCTGCCGGTCACCATTTTGTCACGCTGCCTGCAGTTCCATCTGAAGGCGCTGGATGTCGAACAGATCCGCGCGCAGCTTGAGCACATTCTTGATGAAGAGAAGATTGTCCACGAACCGCGCGCCCTGCAGCTGCTGGCCCGCGCGGCGGACGGCAGCCTGCGCGATGCGCTAAGCCTGACCGACCAGGCGATTGCCAGCGGTGACGGCAAGCTCTCCACCGAGGCGGTCAGCACCATGCTCGGCACGCTGGATGACGATCAGGCGCTGTCGCTTATCGAAGCGATGATTGCCGCTAACGGTGAACGCGTGATGTCGCAGGTGAACGCGGCCGCTGCCCGCGGTATTGAGTGGGAAGGGCTGCTGGTTGAAATGCTCAGCCTGCTGCACCGCGTGGCGATGCTCCAGCTTTCTCCGTCGGCGATTGGCGCGGATATGGCCGCCATTGAACAGCGGATGCGCGAGCTTGCCCGCACCGTGCCGCCTGCCGACGTGCAGCTTTACTACCAGACGCTGCTGATTGGCCGCAAAGAGCTGCCGTTTGCCCCGGATCCGCGTATGGGCGTAGAAATGACGCTGCTGCGCGCGCTGGCGTTCCACCCGCGCATGCCGCTGCCGGAGCCGGACGTGCCGCGCCAGTCATTTGCCCCGGTCGCCCCGACGGCGGTGATGTCGCCGCAGCAGGTGCCTCAGCAGCCGACGCCGCCACCGCAGCAAAACGTGCCGCTGTCGGATGCCACCAGTTCGGTGCTTGCCGCGCGCAGCCAGCTGCAGCGTGCGCAGGGAGTAACCAAACCAAAAAAGAGTGAACCGGCAGCGCCAGGAAGAGCGCGGCCGGTGAACAACGCCGCGCTTGAACGACTGGCCTCGGTAACGGAGCGCGTACAGTCGCGTCCGGCACCGTCCGCGCTCGAGCAGAAAGCCCCGGTGAAAGAAGAGGCTTACCGCTGGAAGGCGACCACCGTTGTCGACACGGTGAAGGAAGAGGTCGCCACGCCGAAAGCGCTGAAAAAGGCGCTGGAGCATGAGAAAACGCCGGAGCTTTCCGCAAAGCTTGCCGAAGAGTCCATTGCGCGCGACGCCTGGGCCGCCGAGGTCAGCAAACTCCAGCTGCCGAAGCTGGTTGAGCAGGTTGCGCTGAACGCCTGGAAAGAGCAGGACGGCAATCAGGTGCGTCTGCACCTGCGCCCGGGTCAACGGCACCTTAATTCCCCTGGCGCGCAAAAGGTGCTGGCCGAGGCGCTCGCCGCTTTACAGGGTGCGCCGGTTGAATTGACTATCATTGAAGATGATAATCCGACAGTGAAAACGCCGCTCGAGTGGCGCCAGGCCATTTATGAAGAGAAGCTCGCGCAGGCGCGCGAGGCGATTATTGCGGATAACAACATTCAGACCCTGCGCCGGTTCTTCGACGCCGATCTGGATGAAGAGAGTATTCGCCCCATTTGATCGTGAGTCTGACTTACGGTTGTAATCCTTAAACGTGAAAGAAGAGAGAAGCCTATGTTTGGTGGAAAAGGCGGTCTGGGTGGCCTGATGAAGCAGGCTCAGCAGATGCAGGAAAAAATGCAGAAGATGCAGGAAGAGATCGCTCAGCTGGAAGTCACGGGTGAGTCCGGTGCCGGTCTGGTCAAGGTGACCATCAACGGCGCGCACAACTGCCGTCGCGTGGAAATCGACCCGAGCCTGCTCGAAGACGACAAAGAGATGCTGGAAGATCTGGTTGCTGCCGCGTTTAACGATGCCGCTCGCCGTATCGACGAAACCCAGAAAGAGAAAATGGCCTCCGTTTCCAGCGGCATGCAGCTGCCGCCGGGCTTCAAGATGCCGTTCTGATGCAAACCAGTCCGCTGCTCACGCAGTTAATGGAAGCACTGCGCTGCCTGCCGGGCGTTGGCCCGAAGTCGGCGCAGCGCATGGCGTTTACGCTATTGCAGCGCGACCGCAGCGGCGGGATGCGCCTGGCGCAGGCTTTGACCCGCGCCATGTCGGAAATTGGTCACTGTGCGGATTGCCGCACCTTTACCGAGCAGGACGTGTGTAACATCTGTACGAACCCGCGCCGTCAGGAAAACGGCCAGATTTGCGTGGTGGAGAGTCCGGCGGATATCTACGCCATCGAACAAACCGGGCAGTTTTCCGGCCGCTACTTCGTGCTGATGGGGCATCTCTCCCCGCTGGACGGTATTGGCCCTGATGATATCGGTCTTGACCGCCTTGAACAGCGTCTTGAGTCCGAAACCATCAAGGAGGTGATCCTCGCCACCAATCCGACGGTGGAAGGGGAGGCAACCGCCAACTACATCGCCGAGCTGTGCGCGCAGTACGGCGTTGACGCCAGCCGCATCGCCCATGGCGTGCCGGTGGGCGGCGAGCTGGAAATGGTCGACGGCACCACGCTGTCGCACTCTCTGGCCGGACGTCACAAGATTATTTTCTGACCAAACGGAGGCTGCGCGCGCGGCCTCCGCTTGAAAATTCCCCCCCTTATCCCCATCTCTCACTCAACGTTTTACAACCCCATTAAATGGCATTGTTGAGGTCGACTTAGATGAAAGGACAAGAAACCCGTGGTTTCCAGTCAGAAGTAAAACAGCTTCTGCACCTGATGATCCATTCCCTGTATTCCAACAAAGAAATCTTCCTGCGTGAGCTGATTTCCAACGCCTCGGACGCGGCGGACAAGCTGCGCTTCCGCGCGCTGTCTAACCCGGATCTGTACGAAGGCGACGGCGAGCTGCGCGTGCGCGTCTCGTTCAACAAAGAGAACCGCACTCTGACCATCGCCGATAACGGTATCGGGATGAACCGCGACGAGGTGATTGACCACCTCGGCACCATCGCCAAATCCGGCACCAAAGCGTTCCTCGAGTCCATGGGCTCTGACCAGGCGAAAGACAGCCAGCTCATCGGCCAGTTCGGCGTCGGTTTCTACTCGGCGTTCATAGTGGCGGACAAAGTCACCGTGCGCACCCGCGCGGCGGGCGACAGCGCGGAGAACGGCGTGCTGTGGGAATCTAAAGGGGAAGGTGAGTACACCGTTGATGACATCACCAAAGCGGATCGCGGCACCGAGATCACTCTTCACCTGCGTGAAGGCGAAGACGATTTCCTGAACGACTGGCGCGTGCGCTCCATCATCAGCAAATATTCCGACCACATTGCCCTGCCGGTTGAGATTGAAAAACAGGAAGAGAAAGACGGTGAAACCGTCGTTTCCTGGGAGAAAATCAACAAGGCGCAGGCGCTGTGGACGCGCAACAAGTCTGAAATTAAAGACGACGAGTACAACGAATTCTACAAGCACATCGCCCACGACTTTACCGACCCGCTGACCTGGAGCCACAACCGTGTGGAAGGTAAGCAGGAGTACACCAGCCTGCTGTACATCCCGGCACAGGCGCCGTGGGACATGTGGAACCGCGATCACAAGCACGGCCTGAAGCTGTACGTGCAGCGCGTGTTCATCATGGACGACGCCGAGCAGTTCATGCCGAACTACCTGCGCTTTGTGCGCGGTCTGATAGACTCCAACGATCTGCCGCTGAACGTCTCGCGTGAAATTCTGCAGGACAGCACCGTCACCCGTAACCTGCGCAACGCCCTGACCAAACGCGCGCTGCAGATGCTGGAAAAACTGGCGAAGGACGATGCGGAAAAATACCAGACCTTCTGGAAACAGTTCGGCCTGGTGCTGAAGGAAGGCCCGGCAGAAGACACCGCGAACGTTGAAACCATCGCTAAACTGCTGCGCTTCGCCTCTACGCACGCCGACTCCTCCGCGCAGACCGTGTCGCTGGAAGAGTACGTCTCCCGCATGAAGGAAGGGCAGGAGAAGATCTACTACATCACCGCCGACAGCTACGCCGCGGCGAAGAGCAGCCCGCACCTGGAGCTGCTGCGTAAGAAAGGCATCGAAGTGCTGCTGCTGTCCGACCGCATCGACGAGTGGATGATGAACTACCTGACCGAGTTCGACGGTAAGGCGTTCCAGTCCGTAGCCAAAGCGGACGAGTCCATCGACAAGCTGGCGGATGAAGTGGACGAAAGCGCGAAAGAAGCCGAGAAGGCGCTGGAGCCGTTCGTTGAGCGCGTCAAAACCCTGCTGGGCGATCGCGTGAAAGAGGTACGCTTCACGCACCGCCTGACGGATACCCCGGCGATTGTCACCACCGATGCTGACGAAATGAGCACCCAGATGGCGAAGCTGTTCGCCGCCGCGGGCCAGGCGATGCCGGAAGTGAAATATATCTTTGAGCTTAATCCGGATCATCCGCTGGTGAAACGCGCGGCGGATACCCAGGACGACGCCCGCTTTGCCGAGTGGGTTGAGCTGCTGCTGGATCAGTCCCTGCTGGCCGAGCGCGGCACGCTGGAAGATCCTAACCTGTTCATTAAACGTGTGAATACGCTGCTTCTGGCGTAACTCAACACCTGCCCCTCACCCTGCCCTCTCCCCAAAGGGGAGAGGGTATAATCGTCCCCTCTCCCCTTTGGGGAGAGGGATAGGGTGAGGGGGAATCAACCGCACTTACCCAAATTATCTCCCCCCGTTAACCGTTTCAGCCTTCCCGCCTTCCTTGAGCGATGCCCGTTCTGGTGGTATTGTTTAGCGCTTTTGAAAAATTGAAACGACATTTGAGGGGATTTTCGCAATGCGTATTATTCTGCTTGGCGCTCCGGGCGCGGGTAAAGGAACTCAGGCTCAGTTCATCATGGAGAAATACGGTATTCCGCAAATCTCCACCGGTGATATGCTGCGCGCCGCTGTGAAATCTGGCTCCGAGCTGGGTAAACAGGCGAAAGACATCATGGATGCAGGCAAGCTGGTAACCGACGAGCTGGTGATTGCTCTGGTTAAAGAGCGCATTGCTCAGGAAGACTGCCGTAACGGTTTCCTGCTGGACGGCTTCCCACGCACCATTCCTCAGGCTGACGCCATGAAGGAAGCGGGCATCAACGTGGACTACGTTCTGGAGTTCGACGTGCCGGACGAGCTGATCGTTGACCGCATCGTTGGCCGTCGCGTACACGCTGCTTCTGGCCGCGTTTACCACATCAAATTCAACCCGCCTAAGGTTGAAGGCAAAGACGACGTGACCGGCGAAGAGCTGACCACCCGTAAAGACGATCAGGAAGAGACCGTGCGCAAGCGCCTGGTGGAATACCATCAGATGACCGCGCCGCTGATCGGCTACTACACCAAAGAAGCGCAGGCGGGTAACACCAAATACGCTAAAGTCGACGGCACCAAAGCCGTGGCCGACGTACGTGCAGAGCTGGAAAAAATCCTCGGCTAATTGCGCGCCTCTCACCCGGACCCCCGGGTGAGAAATATTCTCATCTTGCCTATTACAGCAATGGGTTTCGTTTAAACGCATTTCCGCTACAATTGACAACCTATCAAATGGTTAAGAGGCGTGAATGAGTCAGGCGAAAACCGGCATCCTGCTTGCCAATCTGGGCACTCCAGAAGCACCTACATCAGACGCGGTAAAACGCTACCTGCGACAATTTTTAAGCGACACGCGCGTCGTGGATTTTCCACGGCTGCTGTGGTGGCCGCTGCTGCGTGGCGTCATTCTGCCGATTCGTTCGCCGCGCGTCGCCAAACTCTATCAGTCCGTCTGGATGGAGGAGGGCTCGCCGCTGATGGTCTACAGCCGTCGCCAGGAAAAAGCGCTGGCTGCCCGCCTGCCGGATACGCCCGTCGCGCTAGGCATGAGCTACGGCAAACCGTCCCTGGAAAGCGCGGTAGAATCCTTGCTGGCGCAGGGCGTGGACCACATCGTCGTGCTGGCGCTCTATCCGCAGTACTCCTGCTCGACGGTGGCCGCCGTCTGGGACGAGCTGGCGCGCATTCTGGCGACCCGTCGCCGCATTCCGGGCGTGACCTTTATTCGTGATTACGCCGATAACGATCTCTACATCAACGCGCTTGCCAACAGCGCCCGCGCGTCGTTTGAAAAGCACGGCGAGCCGGATCTGCTGCTGCTCTCCTATCACGGGATCCCGCAGCGTTTCGCTAACGAAGGGGATGATTATCCGCAGCGCTGCCGCGATACCACCCGCGAACTGGTTTCCGCCCTCGGCCTGCCGCCGGAAAAGGTGATGATGACCTTCCAGTCGCGCTTCGGCCGCGAGCCGTGGCTGACGCCGTACACCGATGAAACCCTCAAAATGCTCGGTGAGAAGGGCGTGAAGCACATTCAGGTGATGTCGCCGGGCTTCTCGGCAGACTGTCTGGAAACGCTGGAGGAGATCGCGGTGCAAAACCGGGAATTTTTCCTTGAGGCTGGCGGCGAAAAGTACGAGTACATTCCGGCGCTTAACGACTCGCCCGAGCATATCGACATGATGGTCTCGCTGGTCACGAACAGCCGCTGATCGCACTCGGGGCCGGGTTTGTGCTACCATTCCCGGCCCATATTCTTCGCACAGTTCAGACCATGAAATTTCCCGGTAAACGCAAATCCAAACACTACTTTCCCGTCGATGCCCGCGATCCGCTCCTGCAGCAAATCCAGCCAGAAAATGAAACCAGCGCGGCGTGGGTCGTCGGTATCGACCAGACGCTGGTGGACATTGAAGCGAAAGTGGATGACGCGTTTGTCGCCCGCTACGGTCTGAGCGCCGGGCACTCGCTGGTGATTGAGGACGACGTCGCCGAAGCGCTGTACCAGGAGCTGGTGCGCGAAAATCTGATTACCCATCAGTTCGCCGGCGGCACCATCGGCAATACCATGCATAACTACTCCGTGCTGGCAGACGACCGCTCGGTGCTGCTCGGCGTGATGTGCAGCAACATTGAAATCGGCGGCTATGCCTACCGCTATCTCTGCAACACCTCCAGCCGTACCGATCTTAACTACCTTCAGGGCGTTGACGGGCCGATTGGACGCTGCTTTACGCTGATCGGGGAATCCGGCGAGCGTACCTTTGCCATCAGCCCGGGTCACATGAACAAGCTGCGCGCCGAGAGTATTCCGGAAGAGGTCATCGCGGGCGCCTCGGCGCTGGTATTGACCTCCTACCTGGTGCGCTGCAAGCCCGGCGAGCCGATGCCGGAAGCGACCATGAAGGCGATTGAGTACGCCAAAAAGTACGATGTGCCGGTGGTACTCACGCTGGGCACCAAATTCGTGATTGCCGATAACCCAGAATGGTGGCAGGCCTTCCTGAAAGAGCACGTCTCGATTCTGGCGATGAACGAAGAAGAGGCCGAAGCGCTGACCGGCGAAAGCGATCCGCTGCTGGCGTCTGACAAAGCGCTGGACTGGGTAGATCTGGTGCTCTGCACCGCCGGCCCGGTTGGGCTGTATATGGCAGGCTTCACGGAAGAAGAGAGTAAACGCAAAACCCAGCACCCGCTGCTGCCGGGCGCGATCGCCGAGTTCAACCAGTACGAGTTCAGCCGCGGCATGCGCTACAAAGATTGCGTGAATCCGCTGCGGATCTACTCCCACATCGCCCCGTATATGGGCGGACCGGAGAAGATCATGAACACCAACGGCGCGGGCGACGGCGCGCTGGCCGCGCTGCTGCACGACATCACCGCGAACGCCTACCACAAAACCAACGTGCCGAACTCCAGCAAGCACAAGTTCAGCTGGCTGACCTATTCGTCGCTGGCGCAGGTGTGTAAGTACGCGAACCGCGTGAGCTATCAGGTGCTGAACCAGCATTCCCCGCGCTTAACGCGTGGCCTGCCGGAACGGGAAGACAGCCTCGAAGAGGCTTATTGGGACAGGTAAACCCCTCACCCTAACCCTCTCCCCTATGGGGAGAGGGAACTTGAACACCCTCTCCCCATAGGGGAGAGGGCTGGGGTGAGGGGACCAGACCGCACAAAACCTACCCCGTCACCGCCTCTTCAACCGGCGGTTTCTCCAGCAGCGTCAGCATGGTATTTGCAATCTCGCGTTCACCCATTACCACCTTATCCGCACCGCGCTCGGTAATGTACTCCACCTCGTCGTCATAGTGCGCCCGGGCGATAATCTCAATCGTTGGGCACTTCGCGCGCGCGGAGGCCACGATCTCACCCGCTTCATAGCCGTTCGGTATGGTCAGCAGCAGCCAGCGGGCGCAGTCCAGATGCGCCAGATTCATGATCTCTTCGTTCGCCGCGTTGCCCAGCACCGCGCGGATACCGCGCTCGCGCAGCTCGTCGACGCGGGTGCGTGAGGTTTCAATCACCACCAGCGGAATGCCCTGCGCCATCAGCTTCTCGCCGAGCAGGCTGCCCACGCGGCCAAAGCCGACCAGCAGGGCGTGATTGCAAATATCGACCGGGATCTGCTTCTCCTCTTCGATGGCTTCTTCCAGCGTCTGTTCTTCCAGCGTCTCGGTTTTATCGAGGTATTTTTCCAGCAGGGCAAACAGCACCGGGTTCAGCATAATCGACAGGATCGCCCCTGCCAGCACCAGGTTTTGTCCGGCCTGGGGCAGCAGGTTCAGGGCCATGCCCAGACCGGCGAGAATAAAGGCGAATTCGCCAATCTGCGCCAGGCTGGCGGCGATGGTCAGCGCCGTGCGCGGGGAGTGGCCGAACATTCGCACCAGGAAGAAGGCGGCGAGCGACTTACCAAAGATGATGATCGCCAGCGTGCCCAGCACGGCCAGCGGTTGATGAATCAGGACCATTGGGTCAAACAGCATGCCGACGGAGACGAAGAACAGTACGGCAAACGCATCGCGCAGCGGCAGCGTGTCGTGCGCCGCGCGGTGGCTCAGCTCGGATTCGTTCAGCACCATCCCGGCGAAGAACGCGCCCAGGGCAAAGGAAACGTCAAACAGCTCAACGGCACCGAAGGCGATACCCAGCGCCAGCGCAAGAACGGAAAGCGTAAACAGCTCGCGCGAGCCGGTCGCCGCGCTGCGGGACATGATCCACGGCACCAGACGGCGTCCTACCAGCATCATGATGGCGATAAACGCCACCACCTTACCGATGGTAATGCTCATATCCAGCGCCAGCGAGGCAAAGCCGACGTTGTCTTTTTCTATCATCCCGGCGACGGCGGGCAGCAGCACCAGCGTCAGCACCATGACAAGGTCTTCAACAATCAGCCAGCCAATCGCGATCTGCCCGCGCTGGCTGTCAATCAGCTGTCTCTCCTCAAGCGCGCGCAGCAGCACCACGGTACTGGCGGTTGAGAGACACAGCCCAAATACGATACCGGTCATTAGTGACCAGCCCAGCACCGCCGAAAGCGCCATCCCCAGCAGCGTCGCCACCCCTATCTGGGCGATCGCTCCCGGTATGGCAATCGACTTTACCGCCATCAAATCCTTCAGGGAAAAATGCAGGCCGACGCCAAACATCAGCAGAATCACGCCTAATTCCGCCAGCTCAGGGGCCAGTTTGGTATCCGCGACGAAGCCCGGCGTGAACGGTCCCGCCAGGACACCTGCCAGCAGATAGCCGACAAGAGGAGAAATACGCAGTTTATTGGCAATCATGCCGAGGATAAAAGCGAGCACAAGTCCACCAACAATGGTGGTGATAAGCGGTGTGGCGTGGTGCATTCCGTCTCCTTTCGCGGTGAGTGTTCCATTTTTGGCGTGAATACCAAAAGACCAAGTAATAGTTTATGACAATTTTTGCCCTTATGTTTATGAATAATTGTTGAAGTTTGAATAAAACGGCAATATGCGCGTAAAAAAGCGCATATTGATAAATTCAGGTCAGGGATGGAGAGGAAACCCTTATGGCATAAGGGTGGCAGGTAGCCAAAGTTTTACTTTGGCTACCCGTAATTCACGCTTTGTGACGGTTATCAGGCAGGAATATGGTCAACATCCCCAGAAGCGGCAGGAAAGCACAGATTTTGTAAACCAGGAAGATGCTGGTGTGATCCGCAACCATCCCCAGCACCGCTGCACCAAGCCCGCCCATGCCGAAGGCAAAACCGAAAAAAAGTCCGGAAACCATACCGATACGGCCGGGCAGCAGCTCCTGGGCATAGACCAGAATGGCGGAAAACGCGGAGGCGAGGATGAAACCAATAATCACGGTTAAAATTCCCGTCCATTCGAGGCTGGCGTACGGCAAAATGAGGGTAAAGGGCGCCACGCCGAGGATAGAGCCCCAAATCACGTATTTACGCCCAATCTTATCCCCCACAGGCCCGCCAATGACCGTGCCGGCGGCGACGGCGAACAGGAAGGCAAACAGGTGGAACTGCGCGTTTTGCACCGATAATCCGAATTTTTGCATCAGATAAAAGGTGTAATAGCTGCTGATGCTCGCCATATAGAAGTATTTCGAGAAAATCAGCACCAGCAGCACCGAAACGGCCAGGATAACCTTATTGCGCGGGAGGGGATTGATAACCTTCGCTTTAGGTTTCCCTTTGTTTACCCGATGCTGCGCGGCATACCAGCGGCTGATCTGCGCCAGCACGATAATCGCCAGTAGCGCGGCCAGCACAAACCACGCCACGTTGCCTTTGCCGTACGGGGCGATAATCACCGCCGCCAGCAGCGGGCCGAGGGAACTGCCGAAGTTACCGCCGACCTGGAAAAGCGACTGCGCCAGCCCGTGACGCCCCCCTGAAGCCATACGCGCCACGCGCGAGGACTCAGGGTGGAAGACGGACGAGCCGGTGCCCACCAGCGCGGCGGCAATCAGCACGGCTTCAAAACTCCCGGCCATGGCCAGCAGCACCAGCCCGCTTAGGGTAAAGCACATGCCGATCGGCAATGACCACGGCATCGGGTATTTATCCGTCCAGTAGCCCACCACCGGCTGCAGCAGCGAGGAAGCCAGCTGGAAGGTCAGGGTGATCGTCCCGATCTGCACGAAGGTTAACGAAAACTCGGCCTGCAGCAGCGGATAAATAGCCAGAATCAACGACTGGATCATGTCGTTGAGCAGGTGCGAAAGGCTGATTGCGCCTAATACTTTAAAGGAGGTGCGCGATTTTGGCGACGACGCCGGGGTTGATTCACTGATTGCCATAGAGAGAAGTACCACGTCTATTGTTATTAGAGATGCAGGGCGTAATTATTATCCGACTAACATACCCGCCTGCGACATTTGAAGAAAGTCGCAATTATGAAAACTTATTTGTCTATTATTGTGAGTCACTGTAATTTCTGCCTTTGTCTATGGGTCAGGGAGAGAGAAGATGAAGTTAATGAAGCGAGGCGTCGCGCTGGCGCTCATCGCGGCGTGGGGGCTGGTAAGCCTGCCCGCGCAGGCGTATGAAAAAGACAAAACCTATAAAATCACCATTCTGCACACCAACGATCACCACGGTCATTTCTGGCGCAGTGAGTACGGCGAATATGGCCTGTCGGCGCAAAAAACGCTGGTGGACGGCATTCGCAAAGAGGTGGCGGCCCAGGGCGGCAGCGTGCTGTTGCTCTCAGGTGGCGATATCAACACCGGCGTACCGGAATCTGATTTACAGGACGCCGAGCCGGATTTCCGCGGCATGAACCTGATTGGCTACGACGCGATGGCCGTGGGTAACCATGAGTTCGATAACCCGCTGACGGTGCTGCGTCAGCAGGAAAAATGGGCCAAATTCCCGTTCCTTTCCGCCAACATTTACCAGAAAAGCACCGGCGAACGGCTGTTTAAACCCTGGGCGCTGTTTAAGCGTCAGGATCTGAAGATCGCGGTGATTGGCTTAACCACCGACGATACGGCAAAAATCGGCAACCCTGAGTTCTTCACCGATATCGAATTCCGCAAGCCGGCAGACGAAGCGAAGCTGGTGATTCAGGAGCTGCAGCAAAACGAAAAGCCGGACGTGATTATCGCCACCACGCACATGGGGCACTACGACAACGGCGAGCACGGCTCTAACGCACCGGGCGACGTGGAGATGGCGCGCAGCCTGCCTGCGGGCTCGCTGGCGATGATTGTGGGCGGTCACTCACAGGATCCGGTCTGCATGGCCTCGGAGAACAAAAAGCAGGTGGACTACGTGCCGGGCACGCCGTGCGCGCCGGACCGTCAGAACGGTATCTGGATTGTGCAGGCGCACGAGTGGGGCAAATACGTGGGCCGGGCGGACTTTGAGTTCCGTAACGGCGAGATGAAGCTGGTGCACTATCAGCTCATTCCGGTCAACCTGAAGAAGAAAGTGACCTATCCGGACGGGAAAAGTGAGCGCGTACTTTACACGCCAGAGATCGCTGAAAACCAGCAGATGCTCTCCCTCCTGACGCCGTTCCAGAACAAAGGCAAGGCGCAGCTGGACGTGAAAATCGGCACGCTGAACGGTCGTCTGGAGGGGGACCGCAGTAAGGTTCGCTTCGTGCAGACCAACATGGGTCATCTGGTGCTGGCGGCGCAGATGGCGCGCACCGGCGCGGACTTTGGCGTGATGAGCGGGGGCGGCATTCGTGACTCTATCGAAGGTGGAAACATCGCCTATAAGGACGTCCTGAAGGTGCAGCCGTTCGGTAACGTGGTGGTCTATGCCGACATGAGCGGGAAAGAGGTTATTGACTACCTGACCGCCGTGGCGCAGATGAAGCCGGATTCCGGAGCCTATCCGCAGTTTGCCAACGTCAGCTTTGTGGCGAAAGACGGCAAGCTTAACGATCTTAAGATCAAAGGCGAACCGGTCGACCCGGCCAAAACCTACCGTCTGGCGACGTTAAGCTTTAACGCCACCGGCGGCGACGGCTATCCGCATCTCGATAACAAACCGGGCTACGTGAATACCGGCTTTATCGACGCGGAAGTGCTGAAGCAGTTTATCGAGCAGAATTCGCCGATTGACGTGAACGCGTATGAGCCGAAAGGTGAGGTGAGCTGGCAGTAGCGTTGTGCGGCCTGATGCCCTTGTATGTTTAAAGTCACTTCAGTTACCCGTCAACAGACGGGTAAACTGTCACTGAGTTTG
>NZ_JAKLRZ010000040.1:0-47003 GCF_021892025.1 Enterobacter cloacae complex sp. ECC445
GTTCTGGCGGGCCTGACGGCACGTCGAAACGCTGAAAAAAACCTGTTTTTATCCTGATCAATCACGAGGTGTATTTTTTTATTTTCATTCCTCCCACCTCTCACGCTTTTTTTCTTCCTCTCTGCTGCGATAATTACCCTAATGGCTTTGCAGAGGAAAATACTATGGATTACGAATTTCTGCGCGACATCACCGGAGTGGTGAAAGTGCGTATGTCGATGGGCCACGAAGCCGTTGGACACTGGTTTAACGAAGAGGTGAAAGAAAATCTTGCCCTTCTTGATGAAGTTGAACAGGCGGCAAATACGGTGAAAGGCAGTGAACGCTCCTGGCAGCGCGCCGGGCACGAATACACGCTGTGGCTGGATGGAGAAGAGGTGATGGTGCGTGCCAACCAGCTCGAGTTTTCAGGCGACGAGATGGAAGAGGGCATGAGCTACTATGACGAAGAGAGCCTGTCGATGTGCGGCGTCGAGGACTTTTTGCAGGTGATCGCTGCGTACCGGGCGTTTATGAAACAGAAGTAACGGACGTTCCCTCCGGAGGGTTCCGGAGGGAATCTGCGGGTTTCACCCTACAGTAAAAATCTCACAAAATTAGCGGTGGGGTTGGTTGCCGCAACCGGCGTTGCCTTCCCCGCGGTGAACGACCACGCCTGGCACTGGGAAGCGACTGGCATACCGTCGTTACGTACAAGGAATTTCACACCACCCGGGTTTTGCGGCGGCTCGCTGACCGGCATTCCGCAGGCTATCAAAAAATCAATGTCGCTGCTTTTGCTCTGCAGCTCCGCGACCCGTTGCTCCCAGCCCGCCGGGCGCACATTCCCCTGCGTGAAGTAATCCAGACAGATATCAATGCTGAACGGCTTATCGCCAGCATAGGTATTGGTGAAGTAATCGGTCACAACGATCCCATTCAGTGATTCTGCCGACACTTCACTGCTGTCGCCGATATGAACGATCTGGCCATCCGGCAATTGGACTGAAATATGGCCGGGGATCGCGTGACCCTCCACCTGAGGAAAGAAATCAATCGTGGAAACGTAGCGTTTTGGCCACATCGTCAGGGATTTATCGCTACGGGTGTTTTGCCCACACAGCAGCCAGTTCACGGCGTGAAAAACAGGGTCGTGACAGGGCGTCTTCTCACTTTCGTTATCGTCGCGATACAGGATGGCACAGGTTCCCGCCAGAAAGGTGATCGCCGAAGAGGGATCCCCGGAACGGGCAGGGAAGGCATCAATCAGTTTGTTAACGACGTCGCTAACATTGCTCATGTAGAAGTCACCGAGCTTCATGATGTCGTCTTCACTGTGCACATTAGACCAGCGGGTATTCCAGAAGAATTCTGGAAGCGTGACAAAGGTATGATCCCAGCTACCCGCGTCGGTTTCGAGGACCGTTTTGAGCTGAGCAATGACCTGACTCAGACGCAACGCCATCCGCTCTTTGGCGTGTGCCAGCAGATCTTCATCCGCACCTCGCAGGTCGTCTGCCTCGTGCGTAAAGGAGTCAGCACGCCAGGAAAGAATTCGAATTGTCATGTTACACCTCGTGATTGATCAGGATAAAAACAGGTTTTTTTCAGCGTTTCGACGTGCCGTCAGGCCCGCCAGAACCTGGCCACCGGCATGGTTCCATTTCGGAAATTCTTCCGCTGCGCCGTTGAAGTCGCCGCTGTTCACTTTGCGCAGCAGGGTTGAGCTCTTGAGATTGGCTGGCCCCAGATTAAAGGCGAAGCTCACCAGGGCATCGAACTGGTTCTGGGTGACGTCCACCGTCAGCATGCTGTTGACGTCATGCTCAAACCGCTGCAAATCCTCACGAAGGATCTGTTCCGCGGTTTCCGCGGTGATGGTTCGCGTGCCGCCTGGGGGGATCGGGTTTTCGACATGGCCATAACCGATGGTCGGAATACCGACGGCATCTTTGTAGGTGGTTAAGCGCAGGCCTTCATACTGTTTGATAAGGGCAATGCCGCCATTGCCGGTTGTTTTCACAGCATTACTCATGGTTTTTCTCCTTTATGGGGACGGGGGTCATACGGTGGATGAATTCATCAAGCAGGCGGAGCACCGCTTCTGGCGGCTCCTGAGCGACAAAATCAATTTCAATATCAATGTTTTGGCTGTCCGTTTTACCCTCATGAGGCTGGGGCGCCATGGTGACGTGGAAGTGTCCGCGCTCTCCCTGTCCCGTCAGCGTGCTTATGGATTCGGTCGCATCGCCGCGAACGGTCAGGCGCATCTTCATTCTCTCCATCGAGAGATTGCGCGGTGGTGCAAGCGTGACCAGCGGCACGTTCAAACGGTGCTCATCATCCAGCTGAAGCTCGGCGTAGTCCGGCCTGTAGCTGCCGTCCGGGGCCTGCTCAAACAGCTGGGAGAGCACGGCGATGTACTGATGGGTCATATACTGGTTGGCACTGAACGCCGCGTGCTGGAGCCCTTGTACCAGGGCATCTAAGCCCATAGCGTGGTTGCCCTTGTTGCCGGCAGGAGGCGGTGGCGTACCGTTATCGCCTCCACCGGCACCGCCGTTGTTTCCCCCACCATTGCCCCCGGTGTTGCCACTTTCCCCGGAGGGAGCGGGGGACGGTGTTACGTCCAGGGGCGCTTCAGACGCCAGCGTTGGCGGTGTATCCGCCGGGGTTTCGGGACTGGCTTCAGGCGTAGCAGCGTCGGGCGATTTACGGCTGAACCAGAATCGACGTGAATCAGGCATGCTTTTTCTCCTTCAGGCAGGTGCCCGCTAGCCGGGCACCTGTCAGGGGTAATAAATGCGTTTGAACGTGTGGCGTGGGTTAACCGTTACCCCCTTGAGGCGGCGCGACCGGGGCTGGGGCCGGTGCTGGGGTAATCAGACCTGAACTGTTGGTCGCAGGCAGTGTTGCAGGCTGATCTTCTGCGCGTTGCGCCGGTTTGGTGGCAGCATTTGTCAGATAATCGACCACGCGGCTGAGCGCCTCCGGCATTGGCTGACGTTTTACAGAGGTGTGGATGGAGTATTTGGCGCGGGTATCGGTCGAGCGGGTCTGTTCTGACTTATGGCTAACGCTCCCCTTCACGCTGACGGAAAATGGACCCCAGCCGATTTTGCCCTCCAGGGAGCCTTCCTGGCTGCTGCTTTCGTTGCTGGCCGCGCTCTGATGGATCTCAAGCTCGAAGTCGATAGTCCCTTCTTCGATACAGATGATGGGATGCACGACTGCCGCGAGCAGGGGAATACGCATGACTTTGGTCTGCGTACCGGTCGTCACGCCTTTCTCATCGACGAGCGTTTCTTCATAATCAAACTGTACCGAAACGGCCTTGCCGTCCTTAATACAGACGCTCAATAAGAAATCGGTATAACTTTTTGCCGCCTGGGTTTGAGCTTTAATCATTGCCTGCAGTGGCGCAGAAATCATACTGTCTAGCGGCAATGAACTAATAACTGAACCTATAAATCCGGCATCAACATTTGCATCTGGCATAATTCATTCCTCAATATTCGTGTGGTCGCAGAATATGTCTGCCCCTTAATCATGGATATCGATGAATAAAGCATCTATGAGCCTAAAGTTATGTTTTCAGAAATCATTGCGTCCGTATGGAACGGCCTGTATCGAAAGTTACATGGCGAAATGTGACGGGCTGTGCTTAATAAATTAAACCAGCATTATTCCTGCAGTTGAAAATTTCATCTGGTGTTATTGCTTTTCATCGCACAGCAGCTCTCGCGTTGAGGTCTGTATGAGAGTTTTAAGTGCCGCTAACAAGATAACGATTATTTAAGTGGGACGACAATGAATATACTTATTTATGATGAATTGCCGCTGTTCATTCATGGCATCCGCTGCCGTTGGGCTGAGCTTGCGCCCGCGCTGCACATCACAGCTGCACATAGCGAAGATGAGGTCTGGAAAGGTTTAATAAAAAACCGGGCTGATGTTATTATTCTGGATGCCGATTATGAAATTGAGAAAAAAAGAACATTATTAACGCAGTTAACATCACAGGCGGATAATGGTTTCGTGTTGATGAACTTTTCTCGTCTGGATAATGTGAATCCAATTTATTTTCTGGAGAATGGTGCGGCTGGCATTTTGACAAAGAAAATGGAGTCGGAAGAGTTATTGCAGGCAATCGAATGGGTGCGGCAAGGAAGAATATATTTACCGGATTGTTGCCTGCGCGAGCCTAAATTAATACGGATGCAAAATTACCCGTCCCCTCTGCGCGCGCTTTCACCCCGGCAGCGCGAGATCCTGCATCTAGTTGTACAGGGAAATAGTAATAAACAAATTTGTCGTGTACTGGGGATTGCGGAAGGAACGGTTAAGAATCATCTCCATGCCCTGTTTCGTCAACTGGGCGTCAGAAATCGTACGGAAGCGGCAATGATACTGGCCCAAACGCCGGTCTAGAAAACAGACAGAATAGTAAAGAAGGAAAAATCATCGCTTTTCCTTCTTTATCTACCTGCATGCGCGTTACACGGTCGGAATATTACGGCCGTAGTAGATCTCGCGCATCTCTTTCCAGAGCAGATCGGTAATCGCCTGACGCTCTTCTTCGCTTAAATCTTCCGGCTTCGTGTGGAACATATAGTGCTTAAGGTCGAATTCCTTAAGCAACATCTTGGTATGGAAGATGTTTTCCTGGTACACGTTCACGTCCATCATGTCGTACAGCGATTTCATGTCCTCGGACATAAAGTTCTGGATGGAGTTGATCTCGTGGTCGATGAAGTGCTTCATGCCGTTGACATCACGGGTAAACCCGCGCACGCGATAATCAATGGTCACGATGTCCGATTCAAGCTGGTGGATGAGATAGTTCAGCGCGTTCAGCGGAGAAATCACGCCGCAGGTTGACACTTCAATATCCGCGCGGAAGGTACACAGCCCGCCTTCCGGGTGGCTCTCCGGATAGGTATGGACGCAGATATGGCTTTTATCCAGATGGGCAACCACCACTTCCGGCAGCGGGCCCGGATGTTCCGTTTTGTCGATAAGCTGCGGGTCGACCGGCTCTTCGCTGACCAGGATGGTCACGCTCGCGCCCTGGGGTTCATAATCCTGTCGGGCGATATTCAGGATGTTGGCGCCGATAATGGAACAGGTTTCTGACAGGATCTCGGTCAGACGGTTGGCGTTGTAGAGTTCGTCGATATAGGCGATGTAGCCATCGCGCTCTTCCGCTGTTTTGGCATAGCAGATATCGTAAATACAAAAACTCAGGCTTTTGGTCAGGTTGTTAAAGCCATGCAGCTTAAGCTTTTTCAATTAGCTCACCCCCTTAGTGGATAATGCGTCTTGCAGGTACTGCGGCAGCGCAAACGCTGCGGTATGAATGGCCGGATTGTAGTAGCGGCACGTGAGGCCGGCGTGATGGAAGCGAGCCTGAATAATTTCGGTGGAGAGATGGCGTAATACGTCGTTATCCGTCGCCCAGGCGAAGGTCATGATCCCGCCGTAGTACGTCGGAATGGCGGCCTGGTAGAAGCTGACGTCATCGAAATAGGTGCCGAGCTTGCGATGGCTATCCAGCGCTTCATCCTGCTGCAGGAAGCAGACGCCGTTTTGGGCGACGAAGATCCCGCCCGGGTTCAGGCAGCGTTTGCAGCCTTCGTAGAAGGAGGAGGTAAACAGCGACGCGCCGGGACCGATAGGATCGGTGCAGTCGGAGATGATCACGTCAAAGGTCTGGGAAGTCTGGTTAACAAAGTTAACGCCGTCGTCAATCACCAGGCTAAAGCGCGGATCGTCATAGCTACCGGCATTGTGGTTGGGCAGGTACTGGCGGCAGAAAGAGACCACGCCCGCATCGATTTCCACCATGGTGATGGTTTCAATGGAACGATGGCGGGAGACTTCACGCAGCATTGCGCCGTCGCCACCGCCGATAATCAGGACATGCTTCGCGTGCCCGTGCGCCAGCAGCGGAACGTGGGTCATCATCTCATGATAGATAAACTCATCCCGCTCGGTGGTTTGCACCACGCCGTCCAGCGCCATGACGCGGCCAAAGGCGGCATTCTCGAAGATGATCAGATCCTGGTAATCGGTTTTCTCATGATAGAGCACGTTATCAACGGCAAAGTACTGCCCAAACTGGTCATGCAGCGTTTCATGCCACAACGTGTTGTCGGCCATACGCGGACTCCTCCTTTGTTAACATCCGTAACACTCATTAAAAATGAGCGAAACATCATAGCTAACTCTAACCGTGGTTGCACGGTCAGAGGTTCAACAGGAGGCGTCGTCGGGAAGGTTATTTGACGTAGGCGAGCAGGCTGAGTGAATCGCGAGCCAGCGCTTTACATTTTTTGGCGGTGGGAATACCAATACCGCTCAAGTCACGGTAGCTGTCTTCACCGAGCGCCTTCATGTCGAAGCTATCGTAGTTGCTGAGATCCCACTGGTTCTGCTGGGCAAAAAAGACCAGCGCGCGGCGAATTTGCCCGTTGGGTAAATTCTGGTAGCCGCAATCATTTTTCAGGAATACAAAAACCGCCGTTAAATCGGCCATATCTTCCGCTTCATTTTCACTGAGCGCATAGCTGTTCGCACACATTGCCATCAGGCTTCCGAACAAAATTGTCCTGAAAAACGTCTTCATTGCTTCTACCACTTCTTCACGGAAAATTAACGTTAGCATACTTGATGCCGGTGCGACGATCTTTATTATTGCCGCTTGACTTGACCTTCCGGTAAGGGGAGGGTTTATGCTCAAAAGATCGCCTGCTGGAAATAAGGAAATGAACATGCAACGTCGTGATTTTTTAAAATATTCCGCTGCGCTGGGTGCTGCCAGCGCATTACCCCTCTGGAGCCGCGCGGTTTTCGCCGCTGAAAGGCCTGCCTTACCCATCCCTGACCTACTGACCGCGGACGCCCGCAGCCGAATCCAGCTTGTGGTTCAGGCCGGTAAGACGGCGTTTGGCGCACACAACGCCACGACGTGGGGCTATAACGGCAATCTGCTCGGCCCTGCGCTGCAGCTGCGCAAAGGGAAGGCGGTGACGGTGGATGTCCACAACACGCTCGCCGAAGAGACGACGGTGCACTGGCACGGGCTGGAAGTGCCTGGCGAGGTAGACGGCGGGCCGCAGGGCATCATCAAAGCGGGCGGCTCGCGCAGCGTGACCTTTACGCCCGACCAGCGCGCGGCGACCTGCTGGTTCCATCCGCATCAGCATGGCAAAACGGGCCACCAGGTGGCGATGGGGCTGGCGGGGCTGGTGCTGATTGAAGACGACGAAAGCCGCCTGCTGCGCCTGCCGAAGCAGTGGGGCATCGACGACGTGCCGGTGATTGTGCAGGACAAGAAATTCACCGCTGACGGGCAAATTGACTATCAGCTGGACGTGATGAGCGCGGCGGTAGGCTGGTTTGGCGACACGCTGCTGGCCAACGGCGCGATTTACCCGCAGCACGCCGCGCCGAAAGGCTGGCTGCGCCTGCGCCTGCTTAACGGCTGTAACGCGCGTTCGCTTAATTTCGCTGCCAGCGATAAGCGCCCGCTGTACGTGGTCGCCAGCGACGGCGGGCTGCTGCCGGAGCCGGTAAAAGTGAGCGAGCTGCCGATGCTGATGGGCGAACGCTTTGAGGTGCTGGTGGATATCAGCGACGGCAAACCGTTTGACCTCGTGACCCTGCCGGTGAGCCAGATGGGGATGGCGGTTGCGCCCTTCGACAAGCCGCATCCGGTGCTGCGTATTCAGCCGCTGCTGGTGGCCGCTTCCGGCACGCTGCCCGATACGTTGACCACGCTGCCAGCCCTCCCGTCGCTCGATGGGCTTACCCAGCGCAAGCTGCAGCTCTCCATGAATCCGATGCTGGATATGATGGGGATGCAGGCGCTGATGGCGAAATATGGCGATAAGGCGATGGCGGGGATGCACCACGGGCAGATGATGGGCCACATGAATATGGACCACGGCAGCATGGGCGGTATGGGGAACATGCATCACGGCGACCGTGGCTTTGATTTCCACAACGCCAATACGATCAACGGCAAAGCGTTCGACATGAACACGCCGATGTTTGCTGCGGCAAAAGGCCAGCCTGAGCGCTGGGTGATTTCAGGCGAAGGGGACATGATGCTGCATCCGTTCCACATCCACGGCACCCAGTTCCGCATTCTTTCCGAGAACGGCAAAGCGCCTGCTGCGCATCGCGCGGGCTGGAAGGATACGGTGAGAGTGGAAGGCGGCGTCAGCGAGGTGCTGGTGAAGTTTGACCACGAGGCGCCGAAAGAGTTTGCCTATATGGCGCACTGCCACCTGCTGGAGCATGAGGATACGGGGATGATGCTGGGCTTTACCGTATAAAAAAAGCCGGGTGGCGGCTACGCCTTACCCGGCCTACATTTCGCTGGTGCGGCCTGATGCCCTCACCCTGACCCTCTCCCACGGGGAGAGGGAACAAACACAAAAACGGCAACTTTCGTTGCCGTTTTGCTTTTATTTGCCTTCGTCAGGCAGCGCATACGCGACGATATAGTCGCCCATCTTCGTGCCAAACGAACCGTGACCGCCCGCGGAGATGACAACGTACTGCTTGCCATTCACCTCGTAGGTCATCGGCGTGGCCTGTCCACCCGCTGGCAGACGGCCTTGCCACAGTTTTTCACCGTTGGTCATGTTGTACGCGCGCAGGTAGTTATCTGCGGTTGCCGCGATGAACAGCACGTTACCGGCGGTGGAGATTGGGCCACCCAGCATTGGCATACCCATATTGAACGGCACCGGAACCGGCATCGGGAACGGCATGCTGTCCTGCGGCGTACCAATACGTTTTTTCCACACGATCTGGTTAGTTTTCAGATCCAGACCGGAGATATAACCCCAGGCAGGCTGTTTACACGGCAGACCAAACGGCGACAGGAACGGGTTCAGCGTTACGCCATACGGTACGCCGTACTGCGGCTGGATACCGGCTTCGGTACCGCTGCCTTTCGCGTCTTTCGGCTGCTCCATTGGGTTGCCCGGACCGCGTGGGATCAGACGAGAAACGAACGGCAGCGCCATTGGGTTCGCGATAGCAACCTGACGGTTAGGGTCGACGGAGATCCCGCCCCACTCGAACATCCCCAGGTTACCCGGGAAGACCAGCGTGCCCTGCTCGGAAGGCGGCGTGAAGATGCCTTCATAGCGCAGCTGGTGGAACATCACGCGGCACACCAGCTGGTCAAACATGGTGGCACCCCACATGTCTGCCCCGCTCAGGTCTTTCTTCGGACGGAAGCTCAGGTCAGAGAACGGCTGCGTTTTAGAGACGTAGTCGCCTTTCGCCGCGCCCTGCGGAACCGGTTTTTCCGGCGCAGGTACAACCAGCTTGCCGTTGCTGCGATCCAGCACGAAGATGTTGCCGGTTTTCGCCGGGGCGTAAATTACCGGCACGGTTTTGCCGTTAACGGTAATGTCGGCCAGCGTCGGCTGGGACGGCATATCCATATCCCACAGATCGTGGTGTACGGTCTGGTAGCTCCACGCCAGCTTACCGGTGGTCGCGTTCAGCGCCACGATGGCGCTCGCATAGCGCTCCTGCTCCGGCGTGCGGTTACCGCCCCAGATATCCGGCGTGGTTACACCCATCGGCAGGTAGACCAGGTCCAGCTTCGCGTCATACGCGGCGGGTGCCCAGGAGTTTGGCGAGTTGAAGGTAAACGTATGTTCGTCTGACGGGATCGCGTTAGGATCTTTCGCACCCGGGTCGAAGGCCCACAGCAGTTTACCGGTGTTCACGTCGAAGCCGCGGATCACGCCGGAGGTTTCGCGCGTGGAGAAGTTATCCGTTACCGAACCGGCAATCACGATGGTTTTATCGGTGATGATTGGCGGTGAGGTTGGTTCATACAGACCCGGCGTGGTGTCCGGCATGTTGGTCTGCAGGTTCAGAATACCTTTGTTGGCAAAGGTTTCGCACAGCTTGCCCGTTTCGGCGTTAATCGCGAACAGGCGACCATCGTTCACCGGCAGCATGATGCGGCGCGGGCAGTCGGCAACCACTTCCGGGCTCGCATTATCGGCGCGCGCTTCGTGGTAAGAGACGCCGCGGCAGGTCACGTGCTGGAAGGACGGGTTGGAGTTCAGCTGCGGATCGAAGTGCCATTTCTCTTTACCGGTGGCCGCGTCGAGCGCGAACAGACGCTGGTGCGCCGTACACAGATAAAGCATGTTGCCGACCTTAATCGGCGTCACTTCGTTGGTCAGCTCGCCTGGATCGTTCGGCATCTTCAGGTCGCCGGTACGGAATACCCAGGCTTCCTTCAGGTTTTTAACGTTGTCCGCGTTGATTTGCTTCAGCGGTGAGTAGCGTTGACCTTCCTGGTTACGACCATAGGCCGGCCAGTCACCGTCAGCAACCTGCGAGATAGCCGCAGCTGGCGTCGATTCGGTGTTCAGCGTGCCGTGAATTTCCTGCGGGTCGTTAAAGCCGGCCCAGGTGAGGATACCGCCGCTGATCAGCAGGGCCACCACCAGCGCCGCAACGGCACCGCTGGACGGCACGATCAGGCGACGCCAGACGAACGGCAGGATCAGCCAGATGCCGAAGAAGACCAGGATGTCGCTGCGCGGCGTCAGCGCCCAGAAGTCAAAGCCGACTTCCCAGACGCCCCAGATCATGGTGGCAAGGAGGAGTGCAGCATACAGCCACAGAGCAGATTGTTTTCTACGCAAGAGCAGGACGGTTACGCCAAGCATAACCAGGCCTGCAATCGGGTAGTACCAGGAGCCGCCGATCGCGACCAGCCAGACGCCACCGATTAACAGATACAGCGCGCAGAAGGCTGCGAATGCTGCAGTTAATGTCACCAGTAGACGCGGCTGTTTAGAGTGTGTTTCAGCCATAGAAAGTGTACTCGTCAGTTTTTGTTAATAATTTGCTAGCAACTAATTATAGGTATTAACAAGTGTGATCGGAATCACAATATTTGCTTTTTATAACTCATACGCCAGGGTTATCCATTTGCTGGTATAATAGCTGGCTTGCGTATCAGTGCTGGATATTAACGCATCCGTATTGAGAGATTTTCATTAAAATCATTTGGTTAGTTATATGAAACATACTGTTGAAGTGATGATCCCGGAAGCCGAGATCAAAGCGCGTATCGCCGAACTGGGTCGTCAAATCACCGAACATTACAAGGACAGCGGCAGCGAAATGGTGCTGGTCGGTCTGCTGCGCGGCTCTTTCATGTTCATGGCAGACCTGTGCCGTGAAGTGCATGTGCCTCACGAGGTCGATTTTATGACCGCCTCCAGCTACGGCAGCGGCATGTCTACCACTCGTGATGTGAAAATCCTGAAAGATCTGGATGAAGATATTCGTGGCAAAGACGTGTTGATCGTTGAGGACATTATCGACTCCGGCAACACGCTCTCTAAAGTGCGCGAGATCCTGAGCCTGCGCGAGCCGAAATCGCTGGCGATTTGTACGCTGCTGGATAAACCTGAGCGCCGTGAAGTGCAGGTGCCGGTCGAGTTCGTCGGCTTCTCGATTCCCGACGAATTCGTGGTGGGTTACGGTATCGACTACGCGCAGCGCTATCGTCATCTGCCGTATGTGGGAAAAGTGGTATTACTGGACGAGTAGTTGCGGTTTGTTGCCCGGTGGCGCTACGCTTACCGGGCCTACGAATGGGCACATGTAGGCCGGGTAAGGCGCAGCCGCCACCCGGCTTTTTAACGTGCACTTATTTGTGGTTCACATGCTTAAGCTTGAGGTTGGCGATCCCTGAACGGTAGCGCTGCTCCAGCGTCTCGCGGTTGGTGGCGGTGACTTCCAGATTGCGCAGCAGACCGTCGTGAATGCCGTACGCCCAGCCGTGGATCGAAACCTTCTGCCCGCGCTTCCACGCTGACTGCATGATGGTCGAATGCCCAAGGTTATACACCTGCTCCATCACGTTGAGCTCGCACAGGGTGTCCATGCGGCGCTCCTGCGGCATTTCGCCCAGCAGTGAGCTATGTTTGAACCAGATATCGCGGATGTGCAGCAGCCAGTTATCAATCAATCCCAGCTCCGGGTTTTCCACCGCCGCCTGCACGCCGCCGCAGCCGTAGTGGCCGCAAATAATGATGTGCTCGACTTCCAGAACGTCAACGGCATACTGAACCACAGAAAGACAGTTGAGATCGGTGTGAATCACCAGGTTGGCAACGTTGCGGTGAACAAACAGCTCGCCAGGCTCAAGACCGGTCAGACGTTCGGCGGGCACGCGGCTGTCGGAACAGCCAATCCAGAGAAAGCGCGGGTTTTGGGCCTGTGCGAGTTTTCCAAAAAATCCGGGGTCTTCCTCCACCAGCATTTTTGACCATAGTGCATTGTTGCTAATGAGTGTATCTATGTCGTTCATGGAGGTTAGCGACCTGTAACCAAGTAATTGCGTTGCGCTACTATAGGGTAACCCGACTTTTAATGAAACCACACAACGTGTGTCAGAACTGAAGGTAAGTTAAATTCATGGCAATTGCACTGGAGCTTGAGCAGCTTAAAAAAACCTATTCGGGTGGCGTTCAGGCGCTACGCGGAATAGATCTTAAAGTAGAAGCCGGGGATTTTTACGCGCTTCTGGGGCCGAACGGGGCGGGAAAATCCACCACCATCGGGATCATCAGCTCGCTGGTGAACAAAACCTCCGGCCGCGTGAGCGTGTTCGGCTACGATTTGCAAAAAGATGTGGTTAACGCCAAGCGCCAGCTGGGGCTGGTACCGCAGGAGTTCAACTTCAACCCGTTCGAGACGGTGCAGCAAATTGTCGTTAACCAGGCGGGTTATTACGGCGTTGAGCGCAAAGAGGCGCTGGAGCGCAGCGAAAAATACCTGAAACAGCTCGATCTGTGGGAAAAGCGTAACGAACGCGCGCGGATGTTGTCCGGCGGGATGAAGCGCCGCCTGATGATTGCCCGCGCGCTGATGCACGAGCCTAAACTGCTGATTCTGGACGAGCCGACGGCGGGCGTAGACATTGAGCTGCGCCGCTCCATGTGGGGCTTCCTGAAGGATCTCAACGACAAAGGCACCACCATTATTCTGACCACCCACTATCTGGAAGAGGCAGAAATGCTGTGCCGCAACATCGGCATCATTCAGCACGGCGAGCTGGTGGAAAACACCTCGATGAAAAATCTGCTCTCCAAGCTGAAATCCGAAACGTTCATTCTCGATCTGGCGGCAAAAAGCCCGCTACCGAAGCTCGAAGGGTATCAGTATCGCCTGGTGGATACCTCGACGCTGGAGGTAGAAGTGCTGCGCGAGCAGGGGATTAACAGCGTGTTCTCCCAGCTGAGCGCGCAGGGGATTCAGGTCTTGAGTATGCGTAACAAAGCGAACCGACTGGAAGAGCTGTTTGTCTCTCTGGTGCAGGATAAACAAGGAGACAAGGCATGACGCATCTTTACTGGGTCGCGCTGAAAAGTATCTGGGCGAAAGAGATTAACCGCTTTATGCGTATCTGGGTGCAAACCCTGGTGCCGCCGGTGATCACCATGACGCTCTATTTCATCATCTTCGGTAACCTGATTGGCTCCCGGATTGGTGAGATGCACGGCTTTACCTATATGCAGTTTATCGTCCCGGGGCTGATCATGATGGCGGTGATCACCAACGCCTATGCGAACGTGGCGTCGTCGTTCTTTAGCGCCAAATTCCAGCGCAATATCGAAGAGCTGCTGGTAGCACCCGTGCCGACGCACGTGATTATCGCCGGTTACGTGGGCGGCGGCGTGGCGCGCGGGCTGTGCGTGGGGATCCTGGTCACTGCTATTTCGCTGTTCTTCGTGCCGTTCCAGGTCCATTCGTGGCTGTTTGTCGCGCTGACGCTGCTCCTGACGGCAATTCTGTTCTCGCTGGCCGGTCTGCTGAACGCCGTGTTCGCCAAAACGTTTGACGACATCAGCCTGATCCC
Source organism: Enterobacter cloacae complex sp. ECC445 (assembly GCF_021892025.1). Taxonomy (NCBI): domain Bacteria; kingdom Pseudomonadati; phylum Pseudomonadota; class Gammaproteobacteria; order Enterobacterales; family Enterobacteriaceae; genus Enterobacter; species Enterobacter cloacae complex sp. ECC445. Next base: position 13,904 of record NZ_JAKLRZ010000040.1, read on the forward strand.
GACCTTCGTGCTGACGCCGCTGACCTATCTCGGCGGGGTGTTCTACTCCCTGACGCTGCTGCCGCCGTTCTGGCAGGCGCTGTCGCACCTGAACCCGATTGTTTATATGATCAGCGGCTTCCGCTTTGGCTTCCTTGGGATCACCGACGTGCCGCTGTTTACCACGGTGGCGGTGCTGGTGGTGTTCATCATTGCCTTCTACCTGCTGTGCTGGTATCTGATCCAGCGCGGGCGCGGTCTGCGCAGCTAATCTTTTGCCCGGCGACGTTCTGTTTGCCGGGCGCTTTCTTTGACAGTTATCACCGAAAGCTAACCTTCACTCCGCTAAACTACTTGCCTGCTAAGGAGAGAGTTATGCTGGGATGGGTTATCACCTGCCACGATGAACGGGCGCAGGACATGTTGCTGAAGCTGGAAGCCAGGTTTGGTCCGCTGCCACAGTGTCGCGCCGTCAACTACTGGCGCGGCTTAAGCACCAACATGCTGGGCCGCATGATGTGCGATGCCCTGCACGAAACCGACACCGGAGAGGGCGTCATTTTTCTTACCGATAAATCCGGCGCGGCGCCTTACCGTGCTGCGGCCCTGCTGAGCCACAAGCACGACTGCTGCGAAGTGATCTCCGGTATCAGCTTTCCATTACTTGAAATGATGTATACCCAGCGCGCAACATTAACCAGCGCGGCGTTCCGTAACGCCATCGTCGAGCAGGGGGCACCGGACGTCAGCAGCCTGTGGCATCAGCAGCAAAAAAATCCGCCCTTCGTCCTGCTTCATGATCTGTATAAGAATTAAACGTTGGTATTGATGTCGCTTTTGCTACAATGGCATAAGTATTTCCGCTTCGACTAAGATCCTCATGTTCACGCGTATTGTTTTCCTGCTTTTGATGTTCGTGTCCGGCACGTCTTCTGCCAGTTTATTAAGTCAGCAAAGATTGCCTGCTCAATATATGCAAACCACCGAAGATGCCGCGATTTGGGCCCAGGTCGGCAATAGCGTCATTAACGTTGGCAACGTGCGGGCAGGGCAGATCCTCGCGGTGGTGCCTGCGGCGGCGGACTACTATGAATTTCGCTTCGGATTCGGCACGGGCTTTATCGACAAGGGGCACCTGGAGCCGGTTCAGGGTAAACAGCGCGTTGAGGATGGCCTGGGGGATTTGAATAAACCGCTGAGCAATCAAAACCTGATAACGTGGAAAGACACGCCCGTTTATAACGCCCCAAACAACGGTAGTGCCCCCTTCGGCACCTTAAGCGCCAACCTTCGCTATCCGATCCTGAACAAACTCAAGGACCGTTTGAACCAGACCTGGTTCCAGATCCGCATCGGCAACCGCCTGGCGTGGATCAGCAGCCTGGACGCGCAGGAAGATAACGGCATTCCGGTGATTACCTATCACCATATTCTGCGCGACGAAGAAAATACCCGTTTTCGCCATACCTCCACGACGACCAGCGTGCGTGCGTTTAACAACCAGATGACCTGGCTGCGCGACCAGGGCTATACCACCCTGACGCTCTATCAGCTGGAAGGGTACGTGCGCAATAAGATGAACCTGCCGGCGAAATCGGTGGTGATTACCTTCGACGATGGCCTGAAGTCCGTTAACCGCTACGCTTACCCGATCCTCAAAGCGTATGGCTTTAAGGCCACGGCGTTTATCATCTCGTCGCGCATCAAGCGCCACCCGCAGAAGTGGGCGCCAAAATCCCTGCAGTTTATGAGCGTGTCGGAGCTGGAGCAGATGCATGACGTGTTCGACTATCAGTCCCACACGCACTTCCTGCATCGCGTTGACGACAACCATCAGCCCATTTTGCTGAGCCGCAGCTATCACAATATTTTGTTTGATTTTAAGCGCTCACGACGGGATCTGGCGCAGTTTAACCCGCACGTGCTTTACCTCTCTTACCCGTTCGGCGGTTACGACGACAAGGCGATCAAAGCCGCAAATGACGCCGGGTTCCATCTGGCGGTGACGACGGTACGAGGGAAGGTTAAGCCGGGGGATAATCCGTTCTTGCTGAAGCGGCTGTACATCCTGAGAACGGATTCGCTGGAGACGATGTCGCGGCTGATTAGCAACCAGCCGCAGGGTTAACTTACTCGTAGGTGACCTGGAAGGTGACGTTAGCGCCGAAAACGCCCGGCGTCACGGGATCGCTGCCATATTTAACCAGCCGCGCGTGGAAGGCCTGATCAAAATCCATGCTGATGGGAGTCCACTCAGGACTTGCTGCGATAGCCTGTTTGTTCATGCTTTTTGTCATGCGGCTGTTGCCATCCATCCGGATTTCGACACCCACACCGCTGGCTTTGGTTACGCTCTCTCCGTTGACATCATTCTTGATGTATTGACCGTCGTCCGTCCAGTTATTTGACGAGGCTTTCAACCATACTACGGTTGTGTTGATACAGTTGCCGGTAATATCGAACTGTACCTGCGTTGTACCGGTGCTGGTGATTTCCTGCGGCCACCAGTCACCCAAGTCAACGGTCGTAGGGCCTCGTACGGCGCAGGTGGGTCTGTCCAGCGGGATGTCAAAGTTCATCTGTGATAGCTCGACGAACGGGCTCGGCTCTTCTGAACCGCTATCGTGATAGGGATCGCCCAGGACCATCTGCCCAACTGGACCAGGACCGATGCTCAGAAAATTGACGTCTTTAGGTACGCCGGTAAAACCATTGGTTTGATAAAATTCCATGCGCACATGCCATTTTTTTCCGTCCACAAGCGATTCGTTTTCGTGAATATCGCCGGTTTTAGCCCACTGCCCACCGCCGGAGGGTGGAAACCACGCCGTCACGCCGTTGCCGTCGGGATAGAATGCCAGGGTGAAATAAATACCAGGAATATTGGTGTTGAATAATGCCTTACCTTCGGATGTTTGAGCAGATGACATGGCATAGTCGGTCCACATGTAGACGTTATCGCCATCATTACCCGCGCGGCATGATGATGAGACCATCGGTGTGGTTTCCATGATAATGGTGTCACTGATCTTAGTGGGGCCTACGACCGTGCCAACAGGGCGTGGCACAATATTCGGCTTTACGCCCGGTGACATAATTTGCAGCGTGGCGCCGCTGTTAAATACACATTCAATAGCCGCATGGCTGAGGCCGGAAACCAGCATCAGCGCAGCAGCGATAAAGACTTTACACTTCATCCTAATTCCCTTTATTCGTAACGTACATCGACCAGAACATTGCTGGTGACGGACCCGCCCGCCACTGCACCGGTATTCTGATAGCGCACGCTGAATTCATAATCCGTTAAAACATTCCCGTTTTCCGCAATGTCATAGGCCACGTCTGAACTACCATCGCTTTTCAAAACGTTGGTATTGTACTTTGCAGAAAAAATAACCAGGCCGACGTTCTGTGCGGCACCGGTAGTGGCATCATTTTTAAATACCTGATTCTGCCCGCTCCAGAATCCATTTTGCGGGGAAAAGCTGAAATGCAGCTGTCTGATCCCAGAGGTGTCTTCTCCGCCAGTGTGGCAGTCCGTTACCGACACGGTAAACGGCGTACCGGAGACGTAATCCGTCGGCGCGAGCCGGGTGGTGTTATCGCTGTTGTAGAACCAACTACGCGTAACCGTTGGCAGATAGACGTTCCCGCCATTGTTCACACTGACCTGACAGGTCGAGTTAACAATATTGGCCGTCATGTTCACATCCAGGCCTGAACTTGCCTGGCATACGCCAGGCAAAAGCCCACCAGCCAGGCCGACAAGCAACACAAGACCGGGCTGGCTAAATAAAATCGGTGATTGTTGCATGACAATTCCTGTATTACTGATAGGTGACGGTGAAGGTCACGGGTGCAGTTACCGAACCTGTACCGACGTCGGAGATGGTTTTATCTTTCGCGACCACAATACGGGAGTTCATCGGGAACTCACCTGCGCCGCTGGTGATGTTAACCGTCTGTGCTGCAGGTGGCGTCTTACAGCTCAACTGCACGCCGGAATCCACCGCGCCAGACCAAATTTCAAAGGCGGTGTTCTGGCCTGCGGCATAAGAGCTACCGTCCTTATTAGTACCTGAACATGAGCCACCTGTACCGGCCGCCGCAGAGACCGCAGCTTTTTTCACACCTGCACAACCCGTGAATGAGATTTTCAGCGGTTCTACGCGACTTTTGTTCGCAATATCAGATTTATACACATCACCAAAATTCACCACAGCGGCATCAGCACCCGCGCTGTTGGTGACTTTAGCCGTACAGGTGCCCGCAGTAATCGTCGACTGTACGGTTAGCTTGACGCTGGAGGTGCCGGTGATGGCCGCATTTGCCGCGCTAGTAGCGAAAAGGGCAGCAACGGACAGGGCGAGTAATGTTGAGTTAAATTTCATTGGAGTGCTCCGTTATCTGCACAAATCATTCGTAGCTGAATTCAAACGTCACCACGGCTTCGAAATCGCCTGTGGTCATTTTGCCGGTTTGGGTTTCTTTCAGGGTCGCTACCAGAGGGACTTCCTTGCTGGTGATTTCCGCCGCGCTCCAGACCAGACGCTGAGCATCGTTAGTCGAGTTAATGGTGAACGGTGCGTTTGTCGCGGATGCACGGGCAATGGTGACGGCCGCATAATCGGCACCACCGCTGGCGACGGATTTCGAGTTGCTCACGCCCGTTGTCAGATCGGTGTTCTGTGTACCCTTCACCGTGGTTTTCAGTGAGGTCAGCGATGACGGACATTCAACGATCGCCAGCTTGAAGCTGGCTGTTGCCGTACCCGCCTGCACCTGGTCGAGACCAATTTTGCCTTGTGAGTCGCCGATTTTGATCGTCTGCTCGGTATCGGAACCTGAGCCGCCCACCAGCTTCATATCACAGGTGGTTTCCTTGATATTGGCGATAAAGTTAACGTCAAGATCGGTGCTGCGTGCCGTCCCTGAGAGAGTCAGCGCTGTCACTGCAATGACAGACAGGCTGAGAAGCGTCTTTTTCATATGATTTCTCTTGATTTCCCTGATTACATTTCACAAGTTTGGTTATTGAGGAGGGTGATAAGCCCGGCTTTTTCTGCATCTGGTTTCAGCTGATAGCGCACCGTGCAGGAACCGTCCTTGTCACCACTCCAGACCACGCGGAGCACGCCGCTGTTCTCGATGCCGCGAACATAGGCCTGGCCCGCCTGGCCAACTGTGCCCACAGATTCATTTTTTTCGTTCAGCACATCAGCGCCCAACGGAATAAAGCCGTTATCGTTGCGCTTAAGCTCCAGAATGACCGAACGTCCTTCGTCGGTTTCAAAATTCACCAGCACGACAGAACCGTTGCGCGGTACGGTGGTGGCAGTGGTGTTTTTCACTTCAACGTCATTTTCGAGGGTGCTGATATCCAGCGAAACCCGGTTTTCCCGATAGGGGGACATATACGGCAGAATGCCGTACCCGGAGCCGTCAATCTTGCCTGCGCCATAGCCCACGCCGGCTCCTTTCGCACCGCTGGCCTTGACCACCGCGATGGAATCGTTATCGCCAATGCTGCCTGGTGCAAAGGCGATACCGCCTGCGTGCGCTACCATGCCGCCGCTGTAGGAGGCGGAGAATTGCTTGCTGTTATCGTCACCAAATGAGGCGGAGAGGCCAAGTGGACCATAGCCGCTATTCAGCGAGCCATAGCCGCTGACCTGGTTCAGGTTGCCGTAGTCACCGCTGCTGGACGACGCGCTGACGGAGTAGCTGACCTTGCTGTCACTGGTGCTGCCGCTGGCGGAACTGTTGAAGTTGGTGCCGCCTTTAAGATCGGAACGCAGGCCCATGTTGAGGTTAGAGAACCCCGCCATGCGTGAGTTATCCGGCGAGAAGACGCTCAGCGGCACGCTCAGGCTGAGGTAAACGCTGTCATCCTGCTTACCGCGCTGGTCGTAGGTGCGCTGCAACGACAGGCTATAGCTACCGTAGGTAAAGCTGTTGTTGTAGCCCACGTTGTAGTTAGAGTTCGAGCCTTCCCCGTTCCAGTAATCCTGCCAGGTACCGCTAACGTACAGTGAACCATAATCCTTTTTATCCGCCCTCAACGGCTGGTTGAGACTGATTTGGACCTGGTTTTTAGTACGCTGGAAGTCATCGTACAGCGCGGTATTCGACGGATAGCTACGGTTCGCATAGTTCTGCTGTTTGATGCTGTTGCTCAGCTGCGCGGCATCGTTCAGGCTCAGGTAGTCTTCCGTTGAGAAGCGATAGGCCGCCACGTTGAACGAGGTATTCGTGGTTTCGATGCGCTTGCTGTATGTCAGACGATAACTCTGCCCGCTACGCGTGCCCAGGTCTTCGATATCCGCATGCGACTGGGTAATATCCAACGCGAAGGCACCGATCCCGGTGTTCATCGCCAGGCCGACAATACCTGCATAGAAGTCCATGTCGGTGTACTGTGCACCCACATAGCCCGTGAAGGTGTTGTTGATGCCGTAGTAGAGCGTACCGTAGCCCACCTGAGGTTTGTCGATCAGCGAGTCGTCGTTGAGCTCACCCATGCCAACGTCCCAGCGCGAGGAGCCCGGGCGTAGCATCTGGGTAACGGACGAGAACGGCACGGTAAACGAGCGCTTGCTGCCGTCTGCCTCTTCGATGGTGACCAGCAGATCGTTACCGTAGCCCGTGGTGCTCAGATCGTTGATCTCAAACGCGCCCGGCGGTACGGAGGTTTCGTAAATTTTGTTGCCGCTCTGCGTGACGCTGACTTTGGCATTGCTGTTTGCCACGCCGCGAATCACCGGAGCGTACCCCGTCGTGCCGGTTGGCAGCATACGTTCGTCGCTGTAAAGGCGTGTACCGCGCAGGCTTAACGAGTCGAAGGCTTCACCGTTGGTATAGGAGTCACCGATTATCCATTGCGCATCCAGGGCGGTGATGTCGCGCTGGAGATAAACATCCTGGGTGTTGTAGTGCGTACCGTTGTCTTTATCCCAGTTCAGACTGCCGCGCGAGCGCAGGCGCCATGGTCCCATGTTGAGGCCATAGCGCAGGCCTGCATAGGCGCTTTCTGACGTTGAGCCGCTGTATTCACTGTGCCAGCCGTTGAGATCGTAAGACAGAAGCGCAGCCGGAATGCCGTTATCCCAGAGGGACGGATCGACATAGCCTACCGGGCGCTTAATCACGTAGATCTGCGGGAAGTCGAGGTTCAACTCCTGCTTAGCACTGTCGTAGATTACCGACGCTTCAGGATAGAATTTTTTAACATCGACGCAGGTCTCGTTGTCGTCGTCGGCCAGCTCGTCGCCGAGTTTGCTTGCATCAACCCCGGCCTGTACGAGCAGTTGTTTCGTGATACACGGCGTCGCGCGCGGCGTTCCGTTATCTTTAAAGACAACATTGACCGTCAATTTTAACGTGCCGTTTAAATTGATTTTGGTACGGTACGTCCCCGGAGCTACCGGGTTACCGTGCGCAAAACGGCTTACGTCAATATTCGTACTGCCAGAAAGAAGAAACTGATCGTTAAACTCGACCGTATCTTCATTTTCCGGCGCGGTCTTGGTCGCTTCGTTATTTTCAGCACAAACATGTAAGGGGAATGCCGTGCCGATCGCAAGGCATAAAAGAGAACGTCGGAACACCATGGCACATCCATTTATCAGTGCGGATAAAAAATATCCGCAGACTTCATGCTATCTATCGTTATATTTCGCGAAGGAATTACTTCAGCGTGGTTTCGTGGTTGTCGACGCCGCCGTGATCGTTGATCGTTTCGTATGCCACTTTACCGGTCGTGGTGGTGGTTAATCCTTTGACCATCATGGCTTTTTCGCTGAAAGGCAGTACAGACTGGTGCGCGACCTCATAGGTCTTTTGACCCGACTTAAGCTTCACCATTGAAATGGCGACGTTGTATGGGGAATCGTTATGGGCGACGAGGCTGACGCCGTTGCCTTCTTTCTTCATGGTCCAGGTAACATGATCGGCGGCGTCCAGCGCGTTGCCTTTCAGTCCGTCTGGGCGGAAGAAGAATTTAATGCGGGTGCGAAACGCCAGCTGGAGTTGGTTTGTGTTCTCGGCGTTGGCATTTTTAGATTTTGGTGGAATTTCCAACACGTTAAACCAGAACAGCGATTCGCGGTCTTTTGGCAGCGAATGACCCATGTAGGTAATACGCAGAGACTGACCTTGCTTAGGATCGATACGTGAAACCGGTGGGGTGATCACGAACGGTAACTTAAGTTCTTCTGGGTTTGTTTCGTCACGACCGTCGTCCAGCCAGGATTGAACCAGCAGAGGTTTTCCCCCACGGTTATCCAGGTTAACGATCACGTCTTTTGATGATTCAGGATAAACAATACGAGTGCCAGAAATAACGATATCGGCACTGGCGTGTGATGCTGCAAATACAGCAGTAGTAAACAGCGCGGTCTTTAATCCTTTAATTACGGATGCGTTTAACATTTTTCCACTTCCTGTTGGAATGATACGAATAATCCCCCGAAAGCGGGGGATTAATTACAACTTAACTAAACGAATGGATTATTCGTAGATCATGGTGAAGGCAACCTGTGCCTGCACGGTACCCGCGGTTACTGGGTTAGTGGTTTTATCCCAGCCTTGACCCTGAGTGTAAGCCACTTTGTAGTACAGGTTAGCAGCACCGTTTGCATCAACAGTTGCCTGCTGGGTATTGTTGGTCTGGTCAACTTTTACCACGTCAGTTTTGGTGTTGCCGTCGTTGCTCAGCACCAGGTTAACGTTTTTCGCTGCGCCTTTAGCGTTTGCTGGTGGAACCAGCAGGCCGCCTTCGGTAGAAGAAGAACCCGCCCAGGAGTTGAACTGTGCAGATGCTTTAGCAACGGTATCAGTATCACAACCGGTCAGTGACAGGTTGAATTTCTTCTGGCCCAGGGTGCTGGTAGTACCCAGTGCAGTGGTGCCAAAATCAGCAACAGATACGGTGTCCAGCGTTACGTCGAAATCGTTACCATTCTGGTCGATTTTCTGATCCAGGGAAACTTTACAGGTAGTGTTAGAAACCATACCGTGGAAAGTGATAGTACCTGTGTCACTTGGAACTTCCGCTGCAACTGCAGAACCTGCGCTCAGAGCCAGTGCAATTGCCATACCCATGCCAACTTTTTTAAAAGACATACAAATATCCATATTTTGAGGTTAATATATTTAAATTAATAACTTAATATAAAGTTATTAATTGACAGCCTGAAATTTTATTTCGGGGTGGATTTTAGTGTTTTTTTTGAAACAGCGATAGTCAAAGGGGGTGATTAAAACTGCAGGTTGGTTTAAGTATTTCTTAATAGGTGAGGGCTATACGTTTATATTATGTAAGGAAATCATATAAAATTTATTATGTTATATATTTAATTTATTGATTGGCCCGTTAATAAGCGCGATTTGTGCAAAAAAGATTGGACTCATTTTTATGGTGAATGGAATTAAAATGAGTCCACGGAAAAATTAGGCAACCTGAACCGGAATCGCCTTCGCGGTGCGCTTCATTTCATTGTCGCCTTCAAAGTAGGCAACTTTTGGCTGCCAGCGACGCGCCTCTTCGTCAGACATCATCACGAAGCTGGCGATGATCACGATATCGCCCACGTCCGCGCAGTGCGCTGCCGCGCCGTTAACGGAGATGATTTTTGACCCGCGCTCGGCGGCAATGGCATAGGTGGAGAAGCGTTTGCCGTTGTTGACGTTCCAGATATCAATGGCTTCGTTTTCAAGAATACCCGCCGCGTCGAGGAAATCCTGGTCGATGGCGCAGGAGCCTTCATAGTGCAGGTCGGCCTGGGTGACTTTTACACGGTGAAGCTTACCTTGCAGCATTTTGCGAATCATTACGTTTACCTTTTATCTTCCGGCCAGGAAAACCTACGCCAGTTCAACCACTTTGTTGTCGATTAGGCGGGCTTGACCAAGCCATGCCGCCACCAGAATGACCGCACGTTTGCTGGTCTGTACAAGCTCCAGAAGCGTGTCGGCATCGCGAATTTGAATATCATCAGCGCGGAAGCCTTTATCGTTCAGCGCCTGTTCAGCGAGGGCGATAATCTCTTCTGCCGCCAGCTCTTTTGCCAGAAGCTGCTCCGCCATGGCGTTCATGACCTTGCTTAAGCCCGGGGCGATTTTACGCTGGTCGGCGGTCAGGTAGCCATTTCGCGAGCTGAGCGCCAGGCCGTCTTTGGCGCGGACAATCGGTACGCCGACAATCTCGATATCGTAACCCATATCCGCAACCATCTTGCGGATCAGCGCCAGCTGCTGGAAATCTTTCTCGCCAAAACAGGCCACGTCCGGCTGTACCAGGTTGAACAGCTTGCTGACGATGGTCGACACGCCGCGGAAATGGCCCGGGCGGCTGGCGCCTTCTAGCATGGTGGAAATGCCCGGTACGTCAACGTAAGTGGCCTCATCGGTGCCCTGAGGGTAGACGTCCGACGGTGCCGGAGAGAAGACAATATCCGCATGGCGTTTTTTGAGCTTCTCGCAATCTTCCTGCAGGGTGCGCGGGTAGCGCGCCAGGTCGTCGGCGCGGTCAAACTGCATGGGGTTTACGAAGATACTGACCACCACGATATCCGCGCGGGCTCTGGCTTCGTCGACCAGCTTCATATGGCCGTCATGCAGGTTGCCCATGGTCGGGACCAGTGCGATACGTTTACCTTCCTGACGCGCGCGGCGGATATGCTGGCGAAGCAGCGGCAGGGTTTCAATGATTAGCACAACGAGACTCCTTAATGGAAACTGTGTTCTTCACCCGGGTAAACACCGGATTCAACGTCGGCAATATACTGCCTGACCGCAGCGCGCATGTCGCCCGCTTCGGTGAGGAAATTTTTGGCAAACTTCGGAATATGCCCGCCGGTGATGCCAAAGGCGTCGTGCATTACCAGAATCTGGCCGTCGGTGACGTTGCCCGCACCAATACCAATGACCGGAATGGACAGCGCGTCGGTGATACGCTTCGCCAGCTCAACCGGCACGCACTCCAGCACTAGCAGCTGGGTGCCCGCGGCTTCCAGCGCCAGGGCATCATCAAACAGCGTCTGGGCGGCGTCACCGCGGCCCTGCACCTTATATCCACCAAAGATGTTGACGGATTGCGGCGTCAGGCCCAAATGGCCGCACACCGGCACGGCGCGTTCGGTGAGCATTTTCACCGTCTCCACCAGCCAGGCGCCACCCTCAATTTTGACCATATTAGCACCGGCACGCATCACAGCCGCCGCGTTTTCAAACGCCTGCTCCGGCGTGGCGTAGGCCATAAACGGCAGATCGGAGAGCAGCAGGCAGGCTGGAGCACCCCGGCGCACGGCGCGGGTATGGTAAGCGATATCCTCAACCGTGACCGGCAGGGTGGAATCATGTCCTTGTACCGTCATCCCTAACGAATCTCCCACCAGCATGACGTTGATACCCTCTTCGGCAAAGAGTTTGGCGAAGCTGTAGTCATACGCGGTGATGGTGGCGAAGCGTTTTTTTTCCTGTTTGCATTTCTGCAGTAAGGAGATGGTGGTTGGTTTCATACTGTTTCCTGATAGCCCAAAAGCGAATCTTTGCGCATTCTAACAGTAACATTCGAGGGAACAATGATTTTAGGCAACCGATTAACCACAATTATTTCGCGGTCAATCGGTGGGTGGAGAGGATCACCAGAGTGCGGGTTTTTCCGCGTTGAGGTTTTCCAAAATGATCTTTAGCGAGGTACCGTCCGGGAAAGTAAGATCGGGAGCGACTTCAAAGAGCGGCCAGAGCATAAACCCGCGGTTTTTCATGTCGTAATGCGGAACGGTGAGGCGATCGGTATGAATAACCTCATGACCAAACAGCATAATATCGAGATCGAGGGTGCGCGGACCCCAGCGTTCGGCTTTGCGCACGCGTCCCTGCTGTAGCTCGATGCGCTGGGTGTTATCCAGCAGCGCTTCTACCTCGAGGCCCGTTTCCAGCACCACGGCAGCGTTCAGGTAATCAGGCTGATCCTGCGGGCCCAGCGGCGGCGTGCGGTAGAACGAGGAGACCGCCACGATCTGACTCTGTGGGATCTCGCCCAGCGCCTGTACGGCGGCATTAACCTGCTCCAGCGGAGAGGCTAAATTACTGCCGATAGCGATATACGCGAGGGTCATGCTGTCCCTTCACGACGCGGCGCGCGCTTGCGCGGACGACGATGGCGGCGACGCGGTTCCGGCTCTTCATCCAGCCCGGTAAGCATATCTTTTTGCTCCGGCGGGGCGGAGACCTGGAATTCGGCCCACCACTGTGACAGGCGCTGCAGCTCCTGGTTTCTTTCAATTTCGGCCCGCAGGGACAGCAGATCGAACGCGGCGCGGAACTTAGGATGCTCCATCAGCTTCCAGGCGCGTTTGCCCTGACGGCGGGACATGCGCAGCTGAAGCTGCCAGATATCGCGCACCAGGGTGGTAATACGTTTCGGAATGGCGAGCGTGCGGCATCCTTCGTCCAGCACGTCGTTGGCGGCCAGCGCGAAGGCATCGTAATAGGCGAGCCCGCTCTCCTGGGTAATGCGCTGTGCCGTTTCCAGCAGCGGATACCAGAACATCGCCGCAAACAGGAACGCCGGGTTAACGCGCATGTCGTTGCGAATGCGGGTGTCGGTGTTTTTCAGCACCTGCGCAATCATCCGCTCCATTGGGCTGTCACCGTTTTCGGTGAAGTAGCGGGTAATGGTCGGGAACAGCGGCTGGAACAGGTTGTATTCGCGCAGCAGGTTATAGGTGTCAAAGCCGTGACCGGCCTGCAGCAGCTTCAGCGCCTCTTCAAACAGGCGGGCAGGCGGCACGTCGTTGATCAGCGTCGCCAGACGCGGAATAGGCTCTGCCGTTTCCGGGCTGATGCGCATATTGAGCTTGGCGGCGAAACGCACGGCGCGCAGCATGCGCACGGGATCTTCACGGTAGCGCGTTTCCGGCGTGCCGATCAGGCGAATCAAACCCTCTTTCAGGTCCTGCATACCGCCGACGTAGTCGCGCACGGTGAAATCCGCCACGCTGTAATACAGGCTGTTGATGGTGAAATCGCGACGCTGGGCATCTTCTTCGATAGAGCCGAAGATATTGTCGCGCAGCAGCATGCCGTTCTGGCCGCGCTGCGACGTGGTGCGATCGGACGCGCCCGCTTCGTGGTGGCCGCGGAAGGTCGCCACTTCGATAATTTCCGGCCCAAACATCACGTGAGCCAGGCGGAAGCGGCGGCCAACGAGACGGCAGTTGCGGAATAATTTGCGCACCTGCTCAGGCGTGGCGCTGGTCGTCACGTCGAAATCTTTGGGTTTTTTGCCCAGCAGTAAATCACGCACTCCACCGCCCACGAGATAGGCCTCGTAGCCCGCTTTATTCAGACGATAGAGCACCTTGAGGGCATTTTCACTGATATCTTTGCGGGAAATAGTGTGCTGCTCACGCGGAATAACCGACATGTGTGGCTGCGCAATAGCATCGTTCGCCATGCTCTCTTCGCGGCTTAGCACTTTACGGCAAAAATTAGCGACTCGGGTAAAAATGGTACACCTCGTAGTGTGTTTTGTTATGAAAAAAGCGGCTAATCATAGCTCAGCGCAACGCATTTGAGAATGCTGGATTTTTGGCACCGCCGCGAGCGTCCAGTTGGCAACGGCCATTTTCAGCAGTTCGTCAATATGCAGATCCTGCCATTCGTTGGTTACATTCTGGTTGAGAAATCGCAGCGCGTCGATCAAAACAGGACGCGGATCGCCGTCCGGCAGGGCCGGGGCGTGGTTCTGCTTTGACAATTTTAAGCCCTGCGCATTGACCGCCAGCGGCAGATGAATATAGTCCGGCGCCGTCCAGCCAAACTGGTGATACAGCGAGATTTGCCGCACGGTCGGCTCGACCAGATCCGCCCCGCGCACAATTTCCGTCACGCCCTGAAAACGATCGTCCACTACCACGGCAAGGTTGTAGGCGAACAGGCCATCACGACGGTGAATAATAAAATCCTCACCCGCGAGACGTTCATCGGCATGGATCTCGCCGGAGAGTAAATCGTTAAAGCGCGTCACCGGGGAGCGCTGCTTAATACGCACGGCGGCGTTTTCCGGAGGGTGGTTAAGCGTGCGGCAGTGGCCGTCATAGACGCCCCCCACGCTCTGGATACGCGCGCGGGTGCAGGTGCAGTTATAGGAAAGCCCCTGCTCAGCGAGCCAGGCCAGACGTTCCCGATACGCTTCGTGGCGTTTTGACTGCCACAGAACCTCGTCATCCCAGTGAAGACCGTAATGTTCCAGCTGACGCAGTATGGTCTCTGCTGCACCGGGAACTTCACGCGGAGGGTCAATATCTTCAATGCGGACGAGCCATTTTCCCCGACGGGCGCGAGCCTGCAGGTAGCTGCCGAGCGCGGCAATTAATGAGCCGAAGTGTAATTCACCGGAAGGAGATGGCGCGAAGCGCCCAATATAGTGTGATTCAGACATATCAACAGTAACAAGGCGGGAGAGACTCCCGCCTTTGAGTGGGTAAACAGCGCTGGTATTAACCGGCCATCTGTTTTTCGCGGATTTCGGCCAGCGTTTTACAGTCGATGCACAGATCGGCGGTTGGACGCGCTTCCAGGCGACGAATGCCAATTTCAACACCGCAGGATTCGCAGTAGCCAAAATCTTCGTCTTCGACTTTTTTCAGCGTTTTCTCGATCTTTTTGATCAGTTTGCGCTCGCGGTCACGGTTACGCAGTTCGAGGCTGAACTCTTCTTCCTGAGCGGCACGGTCTACCGGATCCGGGAAGTTAGCAGCTTCATCCTGCATATGAGTAACGGTGCGATCGACTTCATCCCTGAGTTGATTACGCCATGCTTCAAGAATACGCTTGAAGTGCGACAGCTGGGCTTCGTTCATATACTCTTCGCCCGGCTTCTCTTGATACGGCTCCACCCCAGCGATGGCGAGAATACTCAGGGACGATGTTTTACGGTTTTGCCCTTCTTGCATGTTGCTTCTCCTTAACACGCACTATCGATCCCCGTGTTGGGGGAAAAATCAGGTCGCTATAAATAGCAGATGCTTTTCCGGATGGCAATTATCTAAACGTAACACTTGACAAGCCTGTGAGGAAAAGCGTATTTGCGCACGCGGCCAGAACACTTAATCGTCAATCGTCTAATCCCTTATAAGACAATGGGAAGAGAGGATCTCAGAGTCATATTATCGGCAGAAAGTTCCGCTTTATAAGCGAAAACCTCTACCCCCTGCTTTTGTGCCTCATTCAACAATTGCGCGTATTTAGGATCGATATGGCGGGCAGGGGAGAAACGTTCAATGGCTGAATGCAATACCGCAAACAGCAATACGGCGCGTTTGCCCGCCGCCGCAACACTCATTAGCTCTCGCAGGTGCTTCTGACCACGTAGCGTCACCGCATCCGGGAAGTAGCCGTTTTCCTGTTCTGCTAACGTCACTGATTTCACTTCAATATAGCACTCCGGCCTGTCTTCCGCCTGTAACATGAAGTCAATTCTGCTGCCTTCATCGCCATATTTCACTTCGCTTTTATGCGTGCCATAACCGACCAGTTCGGGAATTGTGCCATGGGTCAGCGCTTCCTTAACCAGCTGATTTGCGCGCAGGGTGTTAACGCAAATAAATGCCCCATTTTGGGTTTCAGTCATTTCCCAGGTATGGGCATATTTACGTTTAGTATTTTCTGATGTGGAATACCAGACCGTGTCACCCGGCGTGGCGCAACCGGTCATGGCTCCGGTATTGGGGCAGTGCAGAGTGAGCGTTTCCCCCTCAGGTGTCACCACGTCGGCGAGGAAGCGTTTGTAGCGTTGGACAAGCGTAGCGTGCTGCAGGGGAGGACTAAACTTCATCAGAATTCCTTTCGGTGTCGCCCAGCGTCCAGCGCTGCAGCGGCGTGTAGCGTGTGCGTCCTTGAGCAAAGACGGATTCGTAAAGCGCGAATTCATTGACCGGGAAGGCCCAGTGAAAGCCGGGGGCCGGGAGGGCAACGGCCTGACCGGCATCGCGCAGCAGCGTGATATGCGGATGAAACGGCTGCGGGCTCTGATAACAGCCGCTGCGGGCCGCCTGCGCGCGCAGCATATTTGCCAGCTGTAACAAACCGCGCGGCGGCTGGCGCGTGCCCAGCCAGACCACGCGCGAACGCAGCCACTGTCCCGCGTCGTCGAGATGAAGCGTAAACGGCGGCTGAGAAATCCGCCCGGCCATGGCGGCTAGCGCCCGCTGTTTTTCGGCGCTGACGTCGCCCAAAAAGGCCAGCGTCAGGTGCAGGTTGGCCGCCGCTACGGGGCGGCCTGCCTCCGGCGGGAAGCGATCGGCGCGCCAGCGAACAATCTGACGCTGTATCGTGGTGGGCAATTCAATGGCAAAAAACAGCCGTTTCGACTCAGGCATACGGAGGACTCGGTAATGATATGCGCCGATGCTACAATGTACGCCGACTAATGTTAACCCTCTGGAGCTGTTAGTGTCCTCATTGCCGGTCGCCGTCATTCTTCCCGAGCTTCTCGCTGCCTTACGCCATGCCCCGCAGGTTTTGCTGAATGCCCCGACGGGCGCGGGCAAGTCCACCTGGCTGCCGCTGCAGATCCTGAAAGACGCAAACATCAGCGGGAAAATTATCCTGCTGGAGCCGCGCAGGCTGGCCGCGCGCAACGTGGCGCAGCGTCTGGCGGAACTGCTGAATGAAAAGCCGGGCGAAACCGTAGGTTACAGGATGCGCGCCGAGACCTGCGTTGGAGCGACCACGCGGCTTGAGGTGGTCACCGAGGGGATTCTCACCCGCATGCTGCAAAACGATCCGGAGCTGACCGGCGTCGGGCTGGTGATCCTGGATGAGTTCCACGAGCGCAGCCTGCAGGCGGATCTGGCCCTCGCGCTGCTGCTGGACGTTCAGCAGGGGCTGCGCGACGATCTTCGGCTGCTTATTATGTCGGCCACGCTGGACAACGCGCGGCTACGGCAGACGCTGCCCGATGCGCCGGTCATCAGCTCGGAAGGGCGGGCCTTTCCGGTTGAGCGCCGCTTTCAACCGCTTCCCTCGCATCAGCGCTTTGACGAGGCGGTCGCCATTGCCGCCGCCGAGCTGCTGCGTCAGGAAGCCGGTTCCCTGCTGCTGTTTTTGCCGGGCGTCGGTGAAATCCAGCGCGTGCAGGAACAGCTTTCTTCCCGCGTAGATGGCGATGTGCTGCTTTGCCCGCTCTACGGCGCGCTGTCGCTTCAGGAGCAGCGTAAAGCCATTCTTCCTGCCCCGGCGGGGCAGCGCAAGGTGGTGCTGGCCACCAACATTGCTGAAACCAGCCTGACCATTGAAGGTATTCGCCTGGTGGTGGATAGCGCGCAGGAGCGGGTGGCAAGTTTTGACCCGCGTACCGGGCTGACGAAACTCCTGACGCAGCGCATCAGCCAGGCGTCGATGGTGCAGCGCGCGGGCCGTGCGGGGCGTCTTGAGCCGGGTATCTGCCTGCATTTGACCAGCGCCGAGCAGGCCGAGCGCGCTGCGCAGCAAAGCACGCCGGAAATTTTACAAAGCGATCTGTCAGGCCTGGTGATGGATCTGCTGCAGTGGGGCTGTCCGAACCCCGAGCAGCTCACCTGGCTTGATGCCCCTCCAGTGGTGAACCTTGCCGCCGCGCGCAATCTGTTAACGGAGCTTGGCGCGCTGGAAGGCGAACGTCTGACGGCGCGCGGCCAGAAAATGGCGGCGCTGGGCAACGATCCGCGTCTGGCCGCGATGCTGGTAGCCGCGCGGGGGGACGATGAAATTGCCACGGCGGCCAAACTGGCGGCTATCCTTGAGGAGCCGCCGCGCGGGGGCAGCAGCGATCTGGGGCAGGCCTTTTCACGCAATCAGGGGAACTGGCAGCAGCGGGCGCAGCAGCTGTGTAAACGACTGAACAGCCGGGGAGGCGCGCCCGACAGCGATAAGATCGCCTTCCTGCTGGCGCAGGCCTTCCCGGACAGGATTGCCCGTCGGCGCGGGCTGGACGGTCGCTACCAGCTGGCGAACGGCATGGGGGCGATGCTGGACAGCGATGATGCGCTGACGCGTCACGAATGGCTGATTGCACCGCTCCTGCTCCAGGGGAGTCACTCCCCGGATGCGCGCATCCTGCAGGCGGTAGCGATAGAGATAGACGCCCTGGCGCGAGCCTGTCCGCAGCTGCTTAAGCAATCGGACATCGTTGAGTGGGATGATGCCCAGGGCACGCTGAAGGCGTTTCGCCGTAGCCAGATTGGTAAGTTGACGCTCGGGACGACGCCGCTGGCGAAGCCGTCGGAAGAGGAGTTACACCAGGCGATGCTCAACGGTATCCGGGAAAAAGGGCTGAGCGTCCTGAACTGGACGCCGGAAGCGGAGCAGTACCGCATTCGTCTGCGCTGCGCCGCGAAGTGGTTACCGGAAAACGATTGGCCCGCGGTAGATGATGAGACGCTGCTGGCTACGCTTGAGCGCTGGCTACTGCCGCAAATGAGCGGCGTGCACTCCCTGCGCGCCCTTAAGGCGATTGATGTTAAGACCGCGTTACAGAATTTACTGGACTGGTCATTACGTCAACGTCTGGATAGTGAACTGCCGGGGCATTACACTGTGCCGACCGGAAGCCGGATTGCCATCCGTTATCATGAGGATAATCCGCCGGCGCTGGCCGTTCGGATGCAGGAGATGTTTGGTGAGGCCACCACGCCGTCCGTTGCTGACGGGCGCGTGCCGCTAGTGCTTGAGCTGCTGTCGCCAGCGCATCGCCCGCTACAAATCACCCGGGATTTGGGTGCGTTCTGGGCGGGCAGCTACCGTGAAGTGCAGAAAGAGATGAAGGGGCGATACCCCAAACACGTGTGGCCGGACGATCCGGCGAATACGGCGCCGACGCGGCGAACGAAGAAGTATTCGTAAGTTAGGTGAAAAAAGGGGAGTGCGGCCTGTTATGTGCGGCCTGTTATGTGCGGCCTGTTGCCCTCACCCCGGCCCTCTCCCACAGGGAGAGGGAGAAAACACTAAAAACGGCAACTATCGTTACCGTTTTGCTTTTGTTTTGAGAGATTTCTTCTTTCACTGGTCAGTGGAAGAAATGAGAATCGGGCCTTTGCGCCTGAACGTTGCGGAGAAAAAGCATGGCGGGGAATGACCGCGAGCCAATAGGACGTAAGGGAAAACCCACGCGTCCGGCGAAAGAAAAAGTAAGCCGTCGTCGCCTCAGAGATGAGGACTATGACGATGACTATGAAGACGATGATGAGGATGAAGAACCGATGCCGCGTAAAGGAAAAGGCAAAGGGCGCAAGCCTCGGGGCAAACGCGGCTGGTTCTGGCTGCTGCTGAAGCTGTTTATTGTTTTTGTTGTGCTGATGGCAATTTACGGCGTGTACCTGGATCAGAAGATCCGCAGCCGTATCGACGGTAAAGTCTGGCAGCTACCTGCGGCCGTGTATGGCCGCATGGTGAACCTTGAGCCAGATATGTCCATCACGAAGAACGAAATGGTGAAGCTGCTGGAAGCCACCCAGTATCGCCAGGTGTCAAAAATGACGCGGCCCGGCGAATTTACCGTGCAGGCGAAAAGCATCGAGATGATCCGCCGTCCGTTTGATTTCCCGGACAGCAAAGAAGGCCAGGTGCGCGCGCGTCTGACCTTTGACGGCGATCGTCTGGACACCATCGAGAACATGGATAACAACCGTCAGTTCGGTTTCTTCCGTCTCGATCCGCGTCTGATCACCATGCTTTCGTCGGCAAACGGCGAGCAGCGTCTGTTCGTGGCGCGTAACGGCTTCCCGGATCTGCTGGTGGACACCCTGCTGGCAACCGAGGACCGTCATTTCTACGAGCACGACGGCATCAGCCTTTACTCTATCGGCCGTGCCGTACTGGCGAACCTGACCGCGGGTCGTACCGTGCAGGGGGCGAGCACGCTGACCCAGCAGCTGGTGAAGAACCTGTTCCTCTCCAGCGAACGCTCTTACTGGCGTAAAGCCAACGAAGCGTACATGGCCGTGCTGATGGACGCGCGCTACAGCAAGGATCGTATTCTTGAGCTGTACATGAACGAGGTGTACCTCGGTCAGAGCGGCGATAACGAAATCCGCGGCTTCCCGCTGGCCAGCCTGTACTACTTTGGCCGCCCGGTGGAAGAGCTGAGCCTGGACCAGCAGGCGCTGCTGGTGGGCATGGTGAAAGGGGCGTCCATCTATAATCCGTGGCGTAACCCGAAGCTGGCGCTGGAGCGTCGTAACCTGGTGCTGCGTCTGCTGCAACAACAGCAGGTGATTGACCAGGAGCTGTACGACATGCTGAGCGCGCGTCCGCTTGGCGTTCAGCCGCGCGGTGGGGTGATCTCGCCTCAGCCTGCGTTTATGCAGCTGGTGCGTCAGGAGCTGCAAAGCAAGCTGGGTGATAAGGTCAAAGATCTCTCCGGCGTGAAGATCTTCACCACCTTTGACTCGGTCGCCCAGGACGCGGCGGAAAAAGCGGCGGTGGAAGGTATTCCGGCCCTGAAGAAGCAGCGCAAGCTCTCCGATCTGGAAACCGCGATGGTGGTGGTTGACCGAAACACCGGCGAAGTGCGCGCGATGGTGGGCGGCGCCGAGCCGCAGTTTGCAGGCTACAACCGCGCCATGCAGGCGCGCCGTTCGATTGGTTCTCTGGCAAAACCGGCGACCTACCTCACCGCCCTGAGTCAGCCGAATCTGTATCGTCTGAATACCTGGATTGCGGATGCGCCGATCTCCCTGCGCCAGCCTAACGGCCAGGTCTGGTCCCCGCAGAACGATGATAAACAGTTCAGCGGCCAGGTCATGCTGGTGGATGCGTTGACTCGCTCCATGAACGTGCCAACGGTGAACCTGGGCATGTCGCTGGGCCTGCCTGCGATTGTCGACACCTGGCAGAAGCTGGGCGTATCGAAAGATCAGCTGCACCCTGTGCCGGCAATGATCCTCGGTGCTCTTAACCTGACGCCAATTGAAGTCGCCCAGGCATTCCAGACCATTGCCAGCGGCGGTAACCGTGCGCCGCTGTCGGCCCTGCGTTCGGTGATTGCCGAAGATGGCTCCGTGCTTTATCAGAGCTTCCCGCAGGCGGAGCGCGCCGTTCCGGCTCAGGCCGCCTATATGACGCTGTGGACGATGCAGCAGGTTGTGCAGCGCGGTACCGGGCGTCAGCTGGGGGCGAAGTATCCGGGCCTGCATCTGGCGGGAAAAACCGGGACCACCAACAACAACGTCGATACCTGGTTTGCCGGTATTGATGGCCGCGAAGTGGTGATCACCTGGGTAGGCCGCGACAACAACCAGCCGACCAAACTGTACGGGGCGAGCGGGGCGATGTCGATTTACCAGCGCTATCTGGCCAATCAGTCCCCGGTACCGCTGAACCTTGTCGCGCCGGAAGATATCGTGGATATGGGCGTTGATGGTTCCGGTAACTTTGTCTGCGGCGGCGGGATGCGCACCCTGCCGGTCTGGACGACCAATCCGGACTCGCTGTGCCAGCAAAGCCAGCCAGAACAGCCAGCGGGTAACCCGTTCGACCAGTCTTCTCAGCCTCAGCAGCCGCAGCAACAGCAGCCGCAGCAGAACGAGAAGAAGGACAGCGATGGCGTAGCCGGCTGGATTAAGGATATGTTTGGCGGTAACTAATTAGTTCGCTGAATAAAAGGCCGCTTTATTATAAAGCGGCCTTTTTTTATGATTCACAATTTGTAATTCTTTAATAAAGATAAATCCATAATTAAGAATTGCTAAGGTTTGTTATTTCTTATTTAAAACATGCTCTTGTGAAAGTTTGCTTTTGGTTGGTTTGTATACGGTCTGGACACTCGCAAGAATAATCTGATGTAATGTTCTTAAGGAATTATTGGTTTTCCTCAAATGTCGCTGGCTAAATCGCCTGGCGTGAGTGATATAAAAGATTAAATAACATTCTGACGCACTGTACAGTGGCGGGAATGGATGACTGCATCGAAATATATAAGGATATGAATATGAACAAGTCTGTTATTTCTTCATTTTTGGCTGGAAGCATTTTGGCTGCGCTGTCTCTGCCAGCATTAGCCTCGAGCGATTCAGGCACGGTGAATTTTGCCGGAAAAGTGGTGGCTGACACCTGTGAAATCAATGTCGACGGCTCCGGCACGACATCATCAACCGTGACGTTCGCCGATACCTATCCTTCCGACTTTGGCTCTGACGGCGCGGTGGGCACCACCAAAGCGTTTAAGATCGAAGTGAAAAAATGCGACCCGCTGGTTGCCAAGCTAAACCTCAAGTTCAGCGGTACGACGACGGACGCCGGGAAAAAACGGCTCAAAAACGATCTCAGCGGCGCGGGCAATGCCAGCAACGTTGGCATTATCGTCAGCAATGAAAACGGCTCGAAAGGCGACGTGGTGTTTGACGGCTCCGTGCCCGCTGCGGGCACCGATGTGGCAAACGATGAGACAGGAGCCACCGCGTCGGTCTTTAACTATACCGCGAAGGTGATTCAGATAGGCGATACGGCACCTACCGCTGGCCATTATTCCTCTTCGGCAACGTTCGAGGTTGTGTATCGCTAAATTATGACAGGCAGCCTTCACGGCTGCCATTTGGAACGCAGTATGAAGACTTTATTTAAATTGTTATGTGGTTGTTTAGTTATTTCTTGCCTGTCAGCGCAGGCCAGCGTGGTTCTTGGCGGAACGCGTATTATTTATCCTTCAAATAAATCTGAAGTACAAATAGCCCTTAAAAATAAAGATCCGCATACGCGTTATCTGGTGCAAAGCTGGGTCAGCTACGTCAATAATGCCAAAGCGCCCTTCGTTATTACGCCTCCTGTTTATAAGCTGCAGGAGAATCGTCAAACCCTTTTACACATTATTTTCACCGGCGATAAAAAAAGCCTGCCGTCAGACCGCGAATCGCTGTTCCTGGCAAACGTGAAATCGGTCTCCGCGCTGTCCCCGGAGCTGAAAGAGAAAAACACCCTGCAGTTCGCGATGAAAACGCGGCTGAAGCTTTTTTGGCGCCCGTCTCAGCTAAAAGAGGCCGATGCGCTGGTTGCGGATGAAAAAATGACGTTCCGTCGCCAGGGCGACACGCTTATCGCCAAAAACCCGACACCGTATTACATCTCCTTTGGCGACCTGGCCGTGGGCGGGAAAAGCGTACCGGTGGAAGAGACGGAAGCCACGCCGGGGGCCATCTCGATGATGGTCGCGCCGTTTAGCGAGCAGCGTTTTGCGTTGCCGAAAGGGGCGGCGGGTGCGGTGACCTGGACGGCAATCAATGATTTCGGGGCGCAAACTCCTCAGCGCAAGCAGGCCCTTTAACGAGATCGTGTTGGAATGCTATGTCATCGTCCTCTCACCATAAGCAGGTATTGTCCGGGATTGTGCTCGTGCTGTTCGCCGCGATCCCGCCTGCGTGGGCCGATGACGAATTCAACCTGCGGATCCTCGAGCTGGATACCCCGCTAGAAAATACCGCTACGCTCAAAAACTTCATTAACGATAACGGCTTGCTGGCAGGAAGCTATCTCACCACCATCGTGTGGGATCGGGACGTCGTGGACAAACGCGTCGTCAACTATGTGCTTTCTGACGATAAGCAGCGTCTTCTGCCGGAGCTGACCAAAGCGGACCTGCGTGAATACGGCGTGAACGTCGACGCCGTTCCGGATCTTAAAGATCTCGACGACACGACCTGCATCCGGGATATCTCCCATTTTATTGAACATGCTCGCTACGATTACAATCAGGATAACCAGACTCTGACGCTGGTCATTCCGCAGGTTTATCGTAGCCGCGCGGCTGCGGGCGCGATTAACCCGAAATTCTGGGATGACGGCGCCCCGGTGGCGTGGACAAGCTATCAACTCAGCGGTTCTCAGCAGCACTACAGCACCGGCCAAACCTCATCCACCTGGCTTGGCCTGACGTCGGGTCTTAATTTCGGCGCGTGGCGGCTGCGTAACAACAGCACCTGGAGTGATGCCTCGAGCTGGGAAGCCATCGCCACCACCCTTCAGCGCGATATCAAAACGCTCAAAAGCCAGCTTGAGCTGGGCCAGACGTACACCAACAGCGAGCTGTTCGACAGCGTGCAGATGACCGGCATGACGCTGGAGACGGATACGGCGATGCTGCCGGTCAGCCAGCAGGGGTTTGCGCCCGTCGTGCGGGGAATTGCCAACAGCGATGCAAAAGTCACCATTAAGCAAAACGGCTACATCCTTTATCAAACCAACGTCTCACCGGGGCCGTTTGAGATCCGTGACTTAAGCCAGGTTGCCTCCGGCTCGGATCTGGAGGTGACCGTTGAAGAGGCGGATGGCACGGAACACAGCTTTATACAGGCCAGCGCCTCGGTGCCGGTGCTCCAGCGCGAGGGCGGGTTTAAGTATTCGCTGGCGGCCGGACGTTATCGCGGTAATGAAGGGGAGGAGGAGCCTGCCTTCGTGCAGGGCACGGCCATTTATGGCCTGCCGTACGGCGTAACGGCCTACACCGGTGCGCAGGGGGCGTCGTTGTATCATGCGCTGCTGCTGGGCGTTGGCGCGGATTTGGGCCGTCTGGGCTCAGCCTCGGTGGATCTCACCTCCGCCCGAACCGCCTTTGACGACGGGCGTGACGACGCAAACGGACTTTCATGGCGAGCACAATATTCGAAAGATATTCCCGATACGGATACCACCGTTACGCTTGCCAGCTACCGCTATTCCACGTCCGGGTTTTATACCTTCCAGGAGGCCATCGATCAGCGCGACAGCGAGATTGATGACGGTATTTATACCTATCGCAGAACCAACAACCGCCGAAGCCGCATGCAGGTAAACCTTTCCCAGCAGCTTTCTGACTGGGGCTCGGCGTATCTTAACGGCTATCAGCAGGACTACTGGGATATGGACGGTCACGAGCGCAGCGTCAGCGCCGGGCTGAGCTCCAGCTGGCGGGATATTACCTGGTCGATAAGCTATAACCTGACCCGCACGCCAGATGCCGATACCGATCGGCAACTGGCGCTGAACGTCAACATCCCACTATCGCGCTGGCTCTCTAACGCATGGGCTAACTACAGCGTTAATACCGCAGGCGACGGGTTTGCCTCCCACCAGGTGGGGATCGGCGGTACCGCGCTTGAGGATAACAAGCTGAGCTATAACCTGCAGCAGACCTACGCCAACAAGGATACGGGCTATGGTGCGAGCGTATCAGGACGCTACCGCGGCTCGTCCGGCGAAGTTGGCATGGGGTACAGCTATGGTGGGGATAACCGGCAGTGGAACTACAGCGCGCAGGGGGCCATCGTGGCCCACGGACAGGGCATTACGCTGGGGCAGCCCGTGCGGGACGCCTTTGCGATTGTCCACATCGACGACGGAGATAACGTCAACGTTCAGAACGGGCGTGGCATTTATACCGATGCCTTTGGCAATGCGATCGTGCCGTCGCTGACGGCGTACCGACACAATACCCTCACGGTCAACACGCAGGATCGCAGCGATATTGATATTGACGCGGCAACGTTAGATCTCGTGCCGACAAAAGGGGCGGCGATACTGGCGACCTTTGACGCCCGCGTTGGGCGTCGCGCGCTGGTCGCCCTGCGCCACCAGGGGAAACCGGTGCCGTTTGGCGCCATCGTGGCGCTCGATAACACCACCGCGATTGTCGGTGATGAGGGCGAAGTCTACCTCTCCGGGCTCAAAGGACATACCTCGTTCAGCGCACAGTGGGGAGAGGCGCACGACGAACAGTGCCATGGGGACATCGATTTGCCGGATGGCAAAGCCGAGGGAATTATTAACACCGCGGTCAATTGCCGCTGAAGCAGGAGTAAATGCGCGTGAATATGCTGGTTAGAAGCTTTATCTCAGTCGTCGTGCTGGCATCCGCCTTGTTGATCCATCCGGCTTTTGCCGAATGTTCCTTCAGCGGCGGGGAGGGCGGCGTCGTGACCTTTCAAATTCCTCAGACCATTATTCTCGACCCCGATACGCCTGTCGGCACCATCATCTATGACAACAACGTCGAAAGCGACCTCATCACGGTACACTGCGGTGGCGCAGACGAGAAGATCCGACGCGGCTATTTAACCCTGACGGACGCCGACGCCCGCGAGGACGTTTTGCCCGGGGTTTATAAAACCAACCTGCCGGGTATTGGTATCCGCGCGGCTGCCTCGACCGAGCGGCTCCCCGTCTACACTGAGGATGATTTTGTGCGCCCCTGGCAATATTACGGTTCCATTCATGGCTATTCTGACGCTAAGGTTACCTTTCGCGCCGCCGCCCAGCTGGTGGTGATCGGTAAAGTTCAGGAAGGGGATGTGGATACCTCGCGCCTGACCGCGCAGGATACGCTAGGCGGGGCCGTGATTGGCGAGATGCGTTTTTCGCCCACCAGCGTTCATATCGTAACCAACACCTGTAACCTGGTTGACCGTAACATTTATGTCCCGCTCAAAACGATCAACTCGCAGGATTTTGTTGGAGACTACTCCGACATACTGACTGACAGCAGCTTTAAAATTGCAATAAACGACTGCAGGGCGGGGACGAAGGTGGATTATCAGTTTGTCAGTTCGCGATCGACGGGGCTGATTAACGACAATATTCTGGACATTGCCTCCGGCGATGCCGCCGCCCAGGGATTAGGCATTCAACTTCTCGACAACAATAACAATGTGCTGCAGTTCGACCAGACCTATACCGCGTTAACCACCACGGAGGACAACGCGCCGGTGGAGATCCCCCTTAAGGCGCGCTATGTCAAAATGGGGCCAATCAGACCCGGAAAAGTCGAAGCTGTCGCCACGTTCGAGCTGTTTTATCGCTAATGCTACCCACCCGCTGCGGCGGGTTTTGGCGATCCTTTCGCTAACATCATTAACCCCCTGTTTTCATCTGGTTAATTCTTAATCCCTTAATTCTGGTAGGGCCGCTTATTGCTTGCTATGCAACCGGCGTTTCGCCTATTATTCTTGCGCTCATAATAATAATTCTCGTTTACGTTATCATTCACTTTCACATCAGAGATTCAACATGGCGCTTTCCAATACTGCTCAGCCCATTAACACGTCGCGGCATAAAATCGCGATCGTCGTCGCCACAGCGGTTGCCGGCATGTCGGCGTATGCACATGCTGCCGAAACCCCGAAAAAAGAAGAAACCATTACGGTAACGGCCGCACCAGCAGCACAGGAAAGTGCGTGGGGACCTGCTGCGACGATTGCGGCAAGACAGTCTGCTACCGGCACGAAAACAGACACGCCAATCCAGAAGGTGCCGCAGTCTATTTCTGTGGTCACGGCCGAAGAGATGGCGCTGCACCAGCCTCGCTCGGTGAAAGAGGCCCTGAGCTATACGCCGGGCGTAGCGGTCGGCACGCGCGGTGCGTCGAATACCTATGACTATCTGGTGATTCGCGGCTTTGCGGCCGACGGTCAGAGCCAGAACAATTACCTCGACGGCATGAAGATGCAGGGCAACTTCTATAACGACGCGGTGATTGATCCCTACATGCTGGAGCGCGCCGAAATCATGCGCGGTCCGGTTTCCGTTCTGTACGGCAAAAGCAGCCCCGGCGGTTTGCTGAATATGGTAAGCAAGCGCCCAACCACCGAACCGCTGAAAGAAATTCAGTTCAAGATGGGCACCGACAGCCTGTTCCAGACCGGCTTTGACTTCAGCGATGCAATTGACGATGACGGCGTTTACTCATACCGTCTGACGGGCGTTGCGCGTTCGAACAATTCGCAGCAGGAGGGGAAAGGCGAGCAGCGTTATGCTATCGCGCCATCGTTCTCCTGGCGTCCGGATGACAAAACGACCTTCACGTTCCTCTCTTACTTCCAGAACGAGCCTGAAACGGGCTACTACGGCTGGCTGCCAAAAGAGGGAACGGTCGATCCGCTGCCAAACGGCGATCGTCTGCCGACGAACTTCAACGAAGGTGCGAAGAACAACACCTATTCCCGTAACCAGAAAATGGTGGGATACAGCTTCGACCACGAATTCAACGATACCTTTACCGTGCGTCAGAACCTGCGCTATGCGCAGAATAAAACCTCGCAAAACAGCGTTTACGGCTACGGCATGTGTTCCGATCCGCTTTACTCGAGTAATCCGGCATCCAGCCCTTGCGCGAGCGTTCCTCAGTCGCAGTGGGGACATACGCTGACTCGTCAGTATGTAATTGATAACGAGAAGCTGGAAAACTTTACTGTTGATACGCAGCTGCAAAGCAAGTTCGCGACGGGTTCTGTCGATCATACTCTGCTGACGGGCGTTGATTTCATGCGCATGCGCAATGACATTGATTCGTGGTTTGGCTATGCCGGCTCCGTTCCTCCCTCTGATATCTACAACCTCGATCGTAGCGACTTCGATTTCGGTTCACATCCTGGACCGTCAGGCGCCTATCAGGTGCTGAACAAGCAAAAGCAGACCGGTATTTATGCCCAGGATCAGATCGAGTGGGATAAAGTCCTGGTGACGCTGGGCGGTCGTTATGACTGGGCCAATCAGGAGTCTTACAACCGCGTGTTGAATACCACCTCTGAGCGTAATGACACTCAGTTCACCTGGCGTGGCGGCGTTAACTACCTGTTTGATAACGGTGTCACCCCTTACTTCAGCTACAGCGAGTCGTTTGAACCGGCTTCTCAGACCGGAGCGAACGGCAACGTCTTTGCACCGTCTAAAGGCAAGCAGTACGAAGCGGGCGTGAAATACGTGCCGAACGACCGTCCGATTGTTGTCACCGGTGCGGTATACCAGCTAACCAAAACCAATAACCTGATGGCGGACCCTGCGGGATCCTTCTTCTCCGTCGAAGGCGGTGAAATCCGCGCGCGTGGCGTTGAGCTGGAAGCGAAAGCGGCGCTGTCGGCGAGCGTGAACGTCGTCGGTTCCTATACCTATACCGATGCGGAATACACCACCGATACGAACTACAAAGGCAACACGCCTGCCCAGGTGCCGAAACACATGGCATCCGTATGGGGTGATTACACGATGTTTGATGGCCCACTGTCCGGCCTGACGCTGGGTACCGGCGTTCGCTACACCGGCTCCAGCAAAGGCGATCCGGCGAACACCTTCACGGTAGGCAGCTACACCGTGGTTGATGCGCTGGTCAGATACGATCTGGCGCGCGTGGGCATGGCAGGCTCGAACGTGGCGCTGCACGTGAACAACCTGTTCGATCGCGAGTACGTTGCCAGCTGCTTCAACACCTACGGCTGCTTCTGGGGTGCTGAACGTCAGGTTGTCGCCACTGCGACCTTCCGCTTCTAACCGCTCTTTGGGCACGGTTCGCCGTGCCCTTTTTATTTAAGTTGGCTGATATGCAGGATAATCAAACGCAATCCGACACCACCTTCACGCTCAATCATCTCTCCTTTCGCGTACCCGGACGCACGCTGCTGCATCCGCTCTCTCTGACGTTCCCGGCCGGTAAAGTGACGGGCCTGATTGGCCACAACGGCTCCGGTAAATCCACGCTGCTCAAGATGCTGGGGCGCCATCAGCCGCCGTCTGAAGGGGATATCCTGCTGGATGACCAGCCGCTGGAGAGCTGGAGCAGCAAGGCCTTTGCGCGCAAAGTGGCCTATCTGCCGCAGCAGCTGCCGCAGGCGGAAGGGATGACGGTACGCGAGCTGGTGGCGATTGGGCGCTATCCGTGGCACGGGGCGCTGGGACGCTTTGGCGTGGCCGACCGGGAGAAAGTGGAAGAGGCGATTGCGCTGGTGGGGCTCAAGCCGCTGGCGCACCGTCTGGTGGATAGCCTGTCCGGCGGCGAGCGTCAGCGGGCGTGGATTGCGATGCTGGTGGCGCAGGATAGCCGCTGCCTGCTGCTGGATGAACCCACCTCTGCGCTGGATATTGCCCATCAGGTCGACGTGCTGGCGCTGGTACATCGCTTAAGCCAGCAGCGCGGCCTGACGGTCATTGCGGTCCTGCACGATATCAACATGGCGGCGCGCTACTGCGATTATCTTGTGGCGCTGCGCGGGGGTGAGATGATTGCCCAGGGCACGCCGTCAGAGCTGATGCGCAGCGATACGCTGGAACATATTTACGGTATTCCGATGGGTATTCTGCCTCACCCTGCCGGGGCTGCACCGGTGAGCTTCGTCTACTGATGCTGGACAACATGCGCATTAGCCGCCGTCGCCTGCTGACGGCGATGGCCCTCTCACCGCTGCTGTTAAAAATGAATACGGCGCGTGCCGCCGTCGATCCACACCGCATCGTGGCCCTGGAGTGGCTGCCGGTCGAGCTGATGATGGCGCTCGGCGTGACGCCCTACGGCGTGGCGGATATTCCCAACTATAACCTCTGGGTGAACGAGCCGAAGCTGCCGGACTCGGTGATCGATATCGGCCTGCGTACGGAGCCAAACCTTGAGCTGCTTACCCAGATGAAACCCTCGTTCCTGTTCTGGTCTGCGGGCTATGGCCCGTCAGAAGAGATCATGGCGCGCATTGCGCCGGGGCGCGGTTTTTCCTTTAGCGACGGTAAAAAACCGCTGACCGTGGCGAAAAAATCCATAAACGAGATGGCGCATTTCCTCAACCGCGAGGGGGAGGCCAGAAAGCATCTCGACGAATTTGACGCTTTGATTGACTCGCTTAAGCCGCGCTTTGCGCACCGGGGCGATCGCCCGCTGCTGATGGTAACGCTGCTGGATGCCCGCCATGTGCTGGTCTTCGGTAAAAACTGCCTGTTCCAGGAGGTGCTGGACAGCTTCGGCATTCGCAACGCCTGGGAAGGGGAGATGACCTTCTGGGGCAGTACCGCCGTGGGGATCGATCGTCTGGCGGCGTTTCGCGATGTGGACGTGCTGTGCTTCGACCACGGCAACGAACGCGACATGCAGGCCCTGATGGCGACGCCGCTCTGGCAGGCGATGCCGTTCGTGCGCGAGGGGCGCTTCCAGCGCGCGCCCGCAGTGTGGTTTTACGGCGCGACGCTGTCGGCCATGCATTTTGCCCGCGTGCTGGATAACGCGCTGGGAGGCAAAGCATGAGCCAGCGTGTTGCCCGTTTCCCGCTGCTGCTGCTGTCCGCGCTTTTGCTGGCCGCGCTGGTGCTCACCGGGTTCAATCTCTCGACGGCGTTACCGCGCGCGCAGTGGGGCGTCGCGCTGGCCTCGCCGGACATCGACAATATTCAGCAGATGCTGTTCCACTACAGCCTGCTGCCGCGTCTGGCAATCTCCCTTTTGGTCGGGGCCGGTTTAGGGCTGGTGGGCGTGCTGTTCCAGCAGGTTTTACGCAACCCGCTGGCGGAGCCGACCACGCTTGGCGTCGCGACCGGGGCGCAGCTTGGGATCACCGTCACGACGCTGTGGGCATTGCCCGGCGCGTTAACCTCGCAGTTTGCGGCCCTCGCGGGGGCGTGTGTCGTGGGGGCACTGGTCTTTGGCGTGGCCTGGGGAAAACGTCTTTCGCCGGTTACGCTGATCCTGGCCGGGCTGGTGGTCAGCCTCTATTGCGGGGCGATCAACCAGCTGCTGGTGCTGTTCCATCACGACCAGCTGCAAAGCATGTTCCTGTGGAGTACCGGCACCCTTACTCAGACCGACTGGAGCGTTGTTGAGCGCCTGTGGCCGCAGCTGGTTGGCGGCGCGCTGCTGACGCTGCTGCTGCTGCGTCCGTTAACGCTGATGGGGCTGGATGATGGCGTGGCGCGTAACCTGGGCCTGGCGTTATCACTGGCGCGCCTGGCGGCGCTGGCGCTGGCGATTGTGCTCAGCGCGCTGCTGGTGAATGCGGTGGGGATTATCGGCTTTATCGGGCTGTTTGCGCCGCTGCTGGCGAAAATGCTCGGGGCGCGTCGCCTTCTGGCGCGTCTGATGCTGGCTCCGCTGATCGGGGCGCTGATCCTCTGGCTTTCCGATCAAATTATTCTCTGGCTGGCCCGCGTCTGGATGGAAGTTTCTACGGGCTCGGTGACGGCGCTAATCGGTGCGCCGCTGCTGCTGTGGCTGCTGCCGCGTCTGCGCAGCATCAGCGCGCCCGCGATGGATGCGGGCGATAAGGTTTACGCCGAGCGCCAGTCCGTGCTGTGGTTTAGCCTTGCGGGCCTGGCCGTGCTGTTGCTGGCTTCCTTTGCGGCGCTCGCTTTCGGGCGCGATGCAACCGGCTGGCACTGGGCCACGGGAGATTTGCTCAATGAACTGCTGCAGTGGCGCTGGCCGCGCATCTTCGCTGCGCTGATCGCGGGGGTGATGCTGGCGGTGGCGGGCTGTATTATTCAGCGTCTGACCGGCAACCCGATGGCGAGCCCTGAAGTGCTGGGGATCAGCTCCGGCGCCGCCTTTGGCGTGGTGCTAATGCTGTTCTTCGTGCCGGGTAACGCGTTTGGCTGGCTGATGCCTGCCGGGAGTATCGGTGCGGCAGTCACGCTGATGATTATCCTGATAGCCGCCGGTCGCGGCGGGTTTTCGCCACACCGCATGCTGCTGGCCGGGATGGCGCTCAGCACCGCCTTTACCATGCTTCTGATGATGCTGCAGGCCAGCGGCGATCCGCGTATGGCGAAGATCCTGACCTGGATTTCCGGCTCGACGTACAACGCCACCGGCAGCCAGGTGCTCTGGTCCGGAAGCGTGATGCTCGTGCTGCTGGCGATGGTGCCGCTGTGCCGCCGCTGGATGACCATTCTGCCGCTCGGCGGGGAAACCGCGCGCGCGGTGGGGATGGCGCTGACGCCAGCCCGCGTCGCGCTGCTGCTGCTCGCTGCGTGCCTGACGGCGACGGCAACCATGACCATTGGCCCGCTGAGTTTCGTCGGATTAATGGCACCGCACATTGCCAGAATGATGGGATTCCGCCGGACGATGCCGCATATCGTGATGTCGGCCCTGACGGGCGGGGTAATGCTGGTGCTGGCGGACTGGTGCGGAAGAATGGTGCTGTTCCCGTACCAGATCCCGGCGGGGCTGCTGTCGACCTTTATCGGCGCGCCGTATTTTATTTATCTGTTGAGAAAGCAGAGCCGGTAATAAAAGTAAACGGCAATCCTTAGATTGCCGTTTTAGGGTTTGCTCCCTCTCCCTGTGGGTGTACGGTCCGGGGACATGGTAGACAGGTGTTCGGGGACATGGTGAACACTTTTTAACATCCTTTACCCATGGT
>NZ_JAKLRZ010000041.1:0-43749 GCF_021892025.1 Enterobacter cloacae complex sp. ECC445
ATGCGATGGTGCGGGACAATAAAAAATGGGTGGCAGCTTAGTCGTCAGCTGTTGACTTTAAACACAGCTGCTCACCCTGGCCCTCTCCCACAGGGAGAGGGAATAAACATTAAAAACGGCAATCGAGATTGCCGTTTTGCTGTTGGTTATGCGTTATACGCATTCTCGCCGTGGCTGTTCACATCCAGACCTTCGCGTTCCTGCTCTTCCGGTACGCGCAGACCCACCGTCATGTCCGCCAGCTTGTAGCCAATGAACGCGACAACGGCTGACCACACCACGGTGATAGCGATACTTTCCAGCTGCACCAGCACCTGATGCACCATGGTGACGCCTTCCGCGTAGCCCACGCCGCCCAGCGATTTCGCGGCGAAGATACCGGTCATGATACAGCCGATGATGCCGCACACGCCGTGCACGCCAAACACATCGCAAGGATCGTCCACGCGCAGCAGACGTTTCAGTGCGGTCACGCCCCACAGACCCGCCAGACCGGACACCAGGCCGACCAGCAGCGCGCCGCCCACGCCGACATAACCACACGCTGGCGTGATGCCAACCAGACCGGCAATCGCACCGGAACAGGCACCCAGCAGTGACGGTTTACCGCGAACGGCCCACTCGCCAAACACCCAGGAGAGGATTGCACCCGCCGTGGCCACAACGGTATTCACGAAGGCCAGCGCGGCGATTTCGTTTGCTGCGCTTGCAGAACCGGCGTTGAAGCCAAACCAGCCAAAGTAGAGGATAGCCGTACCGGTAAAGACCATCGGCAGGTTGTGCGGTTTGAACGCTTCTTTACCGAAGCCCACGCGCTTGCCAATCAGGTAGGCACCCACCAGACCCGCAACCGCGGCGTTGATGTGAACAACGGTACCGCCCGCAAAGTCCAGCGCGCCGTGCGTCGCCAGCAGACCACCGCCCCACACCATGTGCGCAATCGGCACATAGGAGAGGGTCAGCCAGACCACCACAAAGATCAGGACCGCAGAGAACCGAATACGCTCCGCCAGCGCGCCGACGATCAGCCCGACGGTAATGCAGGCAAACGAGCCCTGGAACGCCACGTGAATGTACTGATAGAAACTGCCCATCAGCGCGGTCAGCTCAATATTCTTCAGCATCACCCAGTCGAAGTTGCCAAAGAAGGCATTGCCCGTGCCGAACGCCAGCGAGTAGCCGTAAACCACCCACAGCACGCAGACCAGTGCAAACGTCACGGCAACCTGCGTCAGCATGGAGAGAACGTTTTTGCCACGGATCAGGCCGCCGTAAAAGAGGGCAATGCCCGGAATAGACATGAACAGCACCAGCGCGGTGCTGATCATCATAAAGGCGTTATCGGCTTTGTCTGCCACCGCAGGAGTAGCCGCCAGCGCCAGGCCCGGCAGCAGTGCCAGCGAACCCAGACCCGTTTTAAGTGTTGCTATCTTCATTTTCTCGATCCCTATCACTGTGTGCCAGGAGTAACTTACAGTGCCGCTTCGTCAGATTCGCCGGTACGGATGCGAATGACGCGCTGCAGTTCGGCAACGAAAATTTTGCCGTCGCCAATTTTGCCGGTGTAGGCCGCTTTGCTAATGACATCAATCACTTCATCAAGCTGATCGTCAGCAATCGCAACGTCAATTTTTACTTTTGGCAGAAAGTTAACGCTGTATTCCGCCCCGCGATAAAGCTCGGCATGACCCTTCTGACGACCAAAGCCTTTCACTTCGGTGACAGTCAGTCCCTGAATACCCATTGAAGACAACGCTTCACGCACGTCTTCGAGTTTGAATGGTTTGATTACAACCGTAACCAGCTTCATAGATCCCCTCCAGTCAGAATTCGGTAATGGCCGCAGCTTACGCAGAAGGTATTGCAAGGGGTGTGCCAGAAATGAAAACGGGAAGGAATAGCGATGCGATGAGCGTTATACGGTCTTGATAAATGAAGAGGCGAAAAAAAACGCACCATGCCGGTGCAGGGTGCGTTTCAGTTTTGCACCAACAGGAATGACCGTTAGCGCGGCGCCTCATTTTAGTGCATCAGGCGCTAAGCGACTCTTCATCGCGCACGCTGGCGGCCAGCTCTTCGCCCGCCAGCTGCAGCTGGTACATCTGCCAGTAGCGCCCTTTTGCTTCCAGCAGCTCACGGTGCGTGCCGCGCTCCACGGCCTGTCCGCGATGCAGCACCAGAATGGTATCCGCGTCGACGATCGTGGAGAGGCGGTGGGCAATCACCACCAGCGTCGTATGGTCGCGCACGGCAGCCAGCGCCTGCTGGATGGCCTGCTCGGTGCCGGAGTCAATGCTGGCCGTGGCTTCGTCAAGAATCAGCACCTGCGGCGTTTCAATCAGGACGCGCGCCAGCGCCAGGAGCTGCTTTTGCCCCACGGAGAGATTGTTGCCCTGCTCGCCCAGCTTGGTATTGATCCCCTCGCTGAACCCGCGCGCCAGCTCCGCCAGCTGCACCGTTTCCAGCACCGCCCAAACCTGCGCCTCTGAATAGTCCCGCCCCAGGGTGACGTTGGCGTAGAAAGTATCGGCCAGCACGACCGGATCCTGCTGCACCATCGCAACGCCTTTGCGCAACACCGTGTGGCTAAGCGACGCGAGCGGGCGTCCGTCGAGGCGGATTTCGCCGTGCGTAACCGGGTAGTAGCCCATTAACAGGCTGGCCAGCGTGCTCTTGCCGCTGCCGGTATGCCCCACCAGCGCGACGAAACCGCGCGACGGAACGTCAAGCGTGATGTCCTGCAGCACCAGACGGTCTTCGCGATAGGCAAACGAGACGTTATCAAAGGCGATAGCCCCGCTTTTCAGAGGACGCTCGTCATCGCCGTAGGCCTGCCGCGGCCTGTCCATTAGCTCAAACACGCGCTCACCGGCGACGACCGCCTGCTGCAGCATCGATTGCTGGGTGGTGAGCTCGATCAGCGGCTCGTTGAGGCGCCCCAGATAGCTAATAAAGGCGTACAGCACGCCCACTTCAATCGTACCGTTTGAGCTCAGGCCAAAGAGCATCAGCAGCCCGCACAGCACCAGCGCAGAGAAAAGGCTCAGCAGCGGTCGCAGCAGGAATCCGTCCAGGCGAAGCGTCTGCATCCGCGCCATATAGTGTGAACGGCTGGCTTCGCCCATCCGCTCGCCAAAGCGCGCCTGCTGGCGGAACTGCTGGATGACGCTCATGCCGTTGATCACTTCATTGAAGCCGTCGTTGATGTCGGCCAGGTAGGCGCGCACCCGACGCACGATTGGCGTGCTGTAGCGCTGGTAAATCACCATGACGATCAGCACCGCCGGGAAGATAGTGATTGCCACCAGCGCCATGCGCCAGTCGAGGCTGAACATCGCGACAAGCATCGCGCCAATCAGCGCCGCGCTGCGCAATACGGTCGCCACCACGGTGACGTACAGATCGCGGATCACCTCGGTATCGTTGGTGACGCGCGAGATCACCTGCCCGACCGGCTGGATATCAAACTCGCTGAGCGGCTGGCGCAGCGCCGCGTCCATCACATCCGTACGCAGTTGCTGAACAACGCCCACGGCGGCACGGTTAAACAGCAGCGACTGGGCATAGTGCAGCCCGGCTGCCGTCAGCTGTAAGCCCACGTAGGCCACGCCTAAGCCCGCCACCAGCCCGAGCGGCAGGTAGCTTTTGGCGACCATATTGTCGATGAAATAGCTGATGAGCAGCGGACCGCTCACCTCTGCAATCGCCGCAATCCAGAGTAAAAGCACGGCAACCGAGAGCGGTTTACGCCACGGCGAGCCGTAGGCCACCAGACGTTTGAGCGTCGGCCACATCGTTCCGAGCTTACGCATTGGCGGCCTCCTCATCCTGCTCCGGCGCATCGTCCAATGCCGCTTCAAGCTGCTGATAGCGGTACATATCGCGATACCAGCCCGGCTGCTCGGCCAGCGCGTCATGCTGCCCGCGCTGGGCAATGTGCCCGTGCTGTAAGACCAGAATTTCGCTGGCTTCGGTGAGCGCGGACAGGCGGTGGGCGCTGATGATTATCGTCCGTCCGTCTCCCCACTGGCGCAGGTTATGCAGAATTTGATGCTCGGTACGGCCGTCCACGGCGGACAGCGCGTCGTCCAGGATCAGGATTTCGGCATTCAGCAGCAGCGCGCGGGCAATGGAGATACGCTGTTTTTGCCCCCCGGACAGCATGACGCCGCGTTCCCCAACTTCCGTTTCGTAGCCCTGCGGCAGACGCAAAATATCATCATGTACGCTGGCTAAACGCGCCACTTGTTCAATCTCTTCCTGCGTCGCCCCGGGGCGTCCAAGGGCAATGTTGTTCGCCACGGTGTCCGAAAACAGGAACGGCGTCTGGCTGACAACCGCCAGGCGGCCACGCCACTCGTCAAGCAGCAGCCTGGTCAGGGGAATATCATGGAAGCGGATATCGCCCTCGGTGACGTCAAAGTGGCGCTGAAGCAGGGAGAGCACGGTACTTTTCCCGGAACCCGTCGGGCCGCAGATGCCCAGCATCTGCCCTGGCTGAAGGGTAAAACTCACGTTTTCCAGTACCGGATGCGCCGTATGCGGATAGCTAAACTGACGGACGTCGACAGTCATGACGCCGCGTCCTTCCGGTAACGCGTCGCTACCGTCAATAACCACCGGCGCTTCGGCCAGCATGGCGCGGATGCGGCTATAGGCGGCGCTGCCGCGCTCCACGATGTTAAACATCCAGGCCAACGCCAGCATCGGCCAGATCATCAGCCCCAGATACATCGCAAAGCTGGTCAATTGCCCCAGGGTCAGCGTGCCCTGCACCACCATCCAACTGCCGCCGCCAATCGCCAGCAGGTTTGCCATGCCAATCGCGATATAGATCGTCGGGTCAAAGCGGGCGTCGATACGCGCGACGCGCATGTTCTTCGCCCCGGTATCTGCGGCATCGGCCGCAAACAGCGCAGACTGCCGGTCTTCCAGGCCAAACGCTTTGATCATGCGGATGCTGGTCATGCTCTCCTGGGTGCGATCGTTCAGAGACGAAAACGCCGCCTGCGCCAGCTTGAAGCGCTCGTGCAGCTGTTCGCCATAGCGATTGATCGCCAGCGCCATGATCGGCATCGGCAGCAGGGCGAGCAGGGTCAGCTGCCAGCTGATCTGCGTGGACATCACGATCAGCACCGCACAGCCCATCACCAGCGAGTCCACCAGCGTCAGCACCCCTTCCCCGGCGGCAAAGACCACCCTGTCGACATCGTTAGTGGCGCGGGCGATAAGATCCCCGGTGCGGTGGCGCAGATAAAATTCGGGATGCTGTCGGCTCAGCTGACGGTAAAAATCTTCACGCAGCTCAACGGCCAGCTGATAGGACGCACCAAACAGCAGCACGCGCCAGACGTAGCGCAGGAGATAGACAATCACCGCCGTCAGCACCAGCGTGCCGACCCACATCAACACCCGTGCGGTGGTGTAATGCTGTTCGGTGACGCCATCCACGACGTAGCCCACCACTTTCGGCGGGATCAGCTGCAGAATGGCAATAATGATAAGCAGGGCGACTGCGCCGAGGTAGCGTTGCCACTCCCGACGAAAGTACCAGCTTAATTGGGCAAATAATCGCACGCGGTTTGTTCCTGAAGGTATTTTACGTAGTTATTCAATGGGTAAGGCTGTGGTGTACTTAATCTGTTCCATGGCGAAGCTTGAGGTGACGTCCGATAAGCCCGGGACGCTGTTCACCAGCCGCTTGTAGAAATCATCATAGCGCTTCATGTCGGCCACCTGGACGCGCATCAGGTAATCGTACTCGCCGGCCATACGCCAGAAACCGAGCACTTCGGGCATCTCAGACACCTGAGTCACG
The DNA here is from genome assembly GCF_021892025.1 of Enterobacter cloacae complex sp. ECC445. Taxonomy (NCBI): domain Bacteria; kingdom Pseudomonadati; phylum Pseudomonadota; class Gammaproteobacteria; order Enterobacterales; family Enterobacteriaceae; genus Enterobacter; species Enterobacter cloacae complex sp. ECC445. The sequence continues at coordinate 5,819 of NZ_JAKLRZ010000041.1, forward strand.
AAGCGGCAATACCACTCGCTGCTGTGATGCTGCGTTTTTATCAGCACAAATGCCGTCAGCCCAAGCCCCAGCTTTTCGGGATCGAGTAACGCGACGCGCCCCAGAAGAATGCCGTCATCTTCCAGCTTCTTAAGGCGCTTCCAGCACGGGGTGGTGGTCAGATTAACGGCATCTGCCAGCGCCTGCAAAGAGAGGGTACAGTCACTTTGCAGCAATGAAAGGAGCTTGCGGTCAATTTTATCTAGCATAGCCACCTCAAAGAGAAAATTTTTCTCCCTCTATTCTATTTTAAAGGCCAGATAGCAACAATTTTTTCTGTGCTTTTCGCTATGCTGGGCACAAAATGACAAACGGATAATTACGATGAATAGCACCTGGGTTAAACATGCGATCAGCGAAATCAATGCCGACTATCAGCGCTCGGCGGATACCCACCTGATTCGCCTTTCCCTGCCGGGATTTGACGGCATTCAGCTCTATCTGAAAGACGAAAGCACCCATCCGACCGGTAGCCTGAAGCATCGCCTGGCGCGCTCGCTGTTTTTATACGGCTTATGTAACGGCTGGATCAAAGAAGGCACCACCATCATTGAATCCTCATCCGGTTCTACGGCGGTGTCCGAAGCCTATTTCGCCCGCCTGCTGGGCCTGCCGTTTATCGCGGTGATGCCGTCCTGCACCGCAAAACGCAAAATCGAACAGATCGAATTTTACGGCGGCCGCTGCCACTTCGTGGAAAGCGCCTGCGAAATCTACGCGGCCTCTGAAATGCTGGCCCGTGAACTCAACGGCCACTATATGGACCAGTTCACCTTCGCCGAGCGGGCGACGGACTGGCGCGGCAATAACAACATTGCCGACAGTATTTTCCGCCAGATGACCCACGAGCCGCACCCGGTTCCGTCGTACGTTGTCATGAGCGCCGGTACCGGCGGCACGTCAGCGACCATTGGACGCTACATCCGCTGTCAGGGCTATGATACTCAGCTGATGGTGGTTGACCCGCAGAACTCCGTGTTCCTCGACTACTGGCAAAACCGCGACGCCAGGCTGCGCAGCCCGGTGGGCAGCAAAATTGAAGGGATTGGCCGCCCGCGCGTGGAGCCCTCTTTCATACCTGACGTTGTGGATGAGATGCTGCGCGTGCCGGATGCCGCCAGCGTGGCAACCGCGCACTGGCTGGAAACGCAGCTGGGGCGCAAGGTGGGCGCATCGACGGGCACAAATATGTGGGGCGCGCTGCAGCTTGCCGCACGTATGCGCGAAGCGGGTCGCACCGGCTCCATCGTCACGCTGCTGTGCGACAGCGGCGAGCGTTATCTTGAGACCTACTACAACGCGGAGTGGGTGCAGGCCAACATCGGCGACATCTCACCGTGGAAAGCGCAGATCGCACAGCTGCTGAAATAAAAAAAAGCCAGACCGAAGTCTGGCTTGCTGGAAGGATCTCGCTATTCGGGGGAATAAGGGAGGTTGTTGTTGTCCAGCCAATGCGTCAAAAAATGGGACACGGCTTCGTTGCGACAGTGCCCTATAACCGGCAGATGGGGAAGCTCTGCTTTCAGCTGCGCCATTGCATTCCCCATAATCAGACCGCGGCCCACGCTGCCCAGCATTTCGCGGTCGTTCATGGCGTCACCAAACGCCATGCATTCCTGCATCGTTAAGCCCAGATGGTCGCTCAACACCGCCAGCGCGGAGCCTTTGTTACAGCCCACCGGCAGCACCTCCAGACAATCCACCGCCGAGAAGGTTAAATGCGCCCGGCCGCCCAGCGCCTCATTCAGTTGGATCCGTAAGCGACAGAGATCGTCATGATCGCCGCAGAAGCAGATCTTGGTTACCGCATGGGCGGGGATCCGACGCAGATCGACAAGCTGGTATTTAAAGCCGCTGTAAACATGCGCGTGCAGCAAATCCGGGATTTCATGACCGGTAAACCAGCCCCGATCGTTAAAGACGTGGATGCTGGCCTGCGTGTCCCAGGTGCTGTGCATCACGATGTCCGCCACTTCCGGGTTGAGATCCTGTCGGTACAGCACATCGCCTTCTACGGAGTGAATTCGCGTCCCGTTGCCGGTAATCAGAAAAGCGTCGAGGGAAAACGCGCCCAGCAAATGGCGCATTTCCAGCACGTGACGCCCGGTGGCAAACGTCAGGGTGACATTACGCTCGTGCAGGCGCTTCAGCGTGTTCAGGGTCTTCTCCCCTAAACGGTGATCCGGCATTAACAGCGTACCGTCCATATCAAATGCAGCGAGCCGAGCCATGATTACTCCCGAAATGTGATGCGATTAACTTGTGCATCAGTATCGTGTGAGATATACGGAAGTAATAGTGAATAGATGATAATTATTGTTCCGGGTTTCTTATGCGCCAGCTCAATCGACTCAACCAGTATCACCGCCTGTGGCAGCCTTCCCTGGGAGCAACGCAACAGGTCACCATCAGCGAACTTGCCGCCCGCTGTTTTTGCAGCGAGCGTCATGTCCGAACGCTGCTGCGTCAGGCGCAGGAGGCGGGCTGGCTGAGCTGGCGAGCGCAGTCTGGCCGCGGCAAGCGGGGTGAGCTGACGTTCCACGTCGCGCCTGAGTCTCTGCGCAATACGATGATGGAGGAGGCGCTGAAGCGGGGCGAGCAGCACAACGCGCTTGAGCTTGCCCAGCTTGCCCCCGCTGAATTACGGTCATTGCTGCATCCGTTTTTAGGCGGGCAGTGGCAAAACGACACGCCGACGCTGCGCATTCCCTATTACCGCTCGCTGGATCCGCTTCAGCCGGGGTTTTTACCCGGCCGGGCGGAGCAGCATCTGGCAGGACAGGTCTTCTCCGGACTGACGCGATTTAACGGTAACAGCAGCGAACCCACCGGCGATCTGGCGCATCACTGGGAGGTCTCCGCTGACGGGCTGCGCTGGCATTTCTACATTCGTTCCACGCTGCACTGGCATAACGGCGATAAAATCGAAACCGGGCAGCTTCAGCAAAGCCTTAAAGCGCTTTTTGCCTTGCCTGCCCTGCGCAAACTGTTCCAGAGCGTGTTACGCGTTGACGTTACCCACCCCCAGTGTCTGACCTTTACGCTGCACCAGCCGGATTACTGGCTGGCACACCGCCTGGCCACCTACTGTAGCCGGCTTGCACATCCCGACCTGCCCATGACGGGCAGCGGCCCTTTCAGACTCAGCGTGTATGAGCCGGATCTGGTTCGCCTGGAAAGCCACGAACAGTACCACCTCAGCCATCCGCTGCTTAAGGCTATCGAGTACTGGATCACGCCGTCGCTGTTTGACCAGGGGTTAGGGACCAGCTGTCGCCATCCGGTGCAGATCGCCATTGGCGAGCCGGATGAACTGAAGAGCCTGCGCCTGGTGACGAACAGCACCAGTCTGGGCTTCTGCTACCTCACCCTGAAGCAAAGCCCTCGCCTGAGCGACATGCAGGCTCGTCGACTCATCAACATCATTCATCTCTCGACGCTTCTGCATACGCTTCCGCTTAATGAAGGGCTGATTACCCCAACAGAGGAGTTGCTCCCCGGCTGGGCGATCCCTCAGTGGCCAGATTTAGCTCATGTCCCTCTGCCGAAGAAACTAACCCTGATTTATCATTTACCGGTTGAGTTACACACGATGGCGCGCCAGCTAAAACAGTACCTTGCACAGCAGGGCTGCGAACTTAGGGTTATCTTTCACGACGCAAAAACCTGGGACGGGTGCCAGCAACTGGCGGACGCCGACATCATGATGGGCGACAGGCTGATTGGCGAAGCGCCGGAATATACGCTTGAGCAGTGGCTGCGCTGTGATGCCCTCTGGCCCCACGTTCTTAGCGCTCCGCAATATGCTCATCTTCAGGCTACCCTTGATGCGGTACAGACTCAGGCCGACGAACGGGCCAGAGATGCCGGGCTTAGGGCCATCTTCTCCCGGCTCATGGAAAAGGCGGCGATCACTCCCCTGTTCAATTATCAGTATCAAATCAGCGCCCCGCCGGGCGTCAACGGCATTCGCCTCAACACCCGCGGCTGGTTTGACTTCACCGAGGCCTGGCTGCCCGCGCCCAAATCGTGAAGAAGCTGGTCGCCGTCGTGGTCTGACGGTAACATAACGTTTTTACCGTAACAGTCGAGATGATTTATGAAACGTGCCGTCGTCGTGTTCAGCGGAGGACAAGACTCTACTACCTGCCTGGTTCAGGCTCTCCATCAATACGATGAAGTTCACTGCGTCACTTTCGATTATGGTCAGCGTCATCGCGCTGAAATCGACGTTGCGCGTGAACTTGCCCTGAAACTTGGCGCACGCGCGCACAAGGTGCTGGACGTTACGCTGCTAAATGAACTGGCCGTGAGCAGCCTCACCCGGGACAGTATTCCCGTTCCGGACTACGAACCCGATGCCAGCGGTATTCCAAATACCTTCGTACCGGGCCGTAATATTCTTTTCCTGACCCTGACGGCGATCTATGCCTACCAGGTAAAAGCCGAAGCGGTGATCACCGGCGTATGCGAGACTGACTTCTCCGGCTACCCGGACTGCCGTGATGAGTTCGTGAAAGCGTTAAACCACGCCGTCAATCTGGGCATGGCGAAAGAGACGCGCTTTGAAACCCCGCTCATGTGGCTGGATAAAGCCGAAACCTGGGCGCTGGCGGACTACTGGGGCAAGCTGGATCTGGTTCGCAGTGAAACCCTCACCTGCTATAACGGCATCAAAGGCGACGGTTGCGGCCAGTGCGCGGCCTGTAATCTTCGCGCTAACGGGCTGAACCACTATCTGGCCGATAAAGTCGGCGTGATGGCAGCCATGCAGAAAAAGACCGGGCTTAAATAGCGTTATCTGGCCGTGCTGCCGCAAAACACCTGCCGGCAGCACGGGCCCCCTGAGTATGTCTTAGGCGATCATCAACTCCAGCTTTTCCCGCAACTCCCCTTCCAGCGGCAGCGCTTTCTGCGTTTTCAGATCGATACAGACAAAGGTGATCAGCGCATCAGCGACCATCTGCCCTTCCGGATCGAGCGTCACTACCTGGCTTAACACCCCGCTTTTGCCATTGATCTGCTGCACCTGGCTGGTTACCGTGAGCACATCGCCCAGCACGGCCGGGCGCCGGTAGTTGATGTTGATATTGACGACCACGAACGCGATGTTGTGCGCGGTCAGCCACTGAAAGCTTTCGCTGTTTTCCAGCCCGTCCCAGCGCGCTTCTTCAAGAAACTCAAGATAGCGAGCGTTGTTCACATGCTGGTAAACGTCGAGATGGAAACCGCGTACTTTGATTTTTGTCTGCATAGCGCAATAGCCTTTACTGTTATTGTAGGATGAGAGGTCATAACTGGTATGACCTCTTTATCCTGGCAAAATTTTGCCGCAGTGCAAGAAATTGCGTAATTACAACGTCAGGTGTGAGAGGTTGCGCTCAACCAGCGCGCTGCCCATGCCCGGCACCTGTTTGAGATCGTCGACCGTTTTGAAAGGACCATACTCTTCACGGTAGCTGACGATAGCCTGCGCTTTTTTCAGGCCGACACCGTTCATCGCGCGGGCCAGATCTTCCGCAGAGGCCGAATTGATGCTGACCCGCGTACCGTCATCATCCGCATTTTTACCGACGTCAGCCGCTTTGGTTTGCCCCTGCACCTGCGCTGCCGCGTCGGACCTGCTCTGCGTAGCCTGTGGCTTTGCGGCGGGCGTCGCCGCCAGCGCGCCAGCGCTCATTCCGGTGGTGGCGATAGCCAGCGTAATTAACAGTGCTTTGATTCCACGTTTCATGCTGTTTTCTCCTTGTTTGTTGACAGCCACGTCACGATAGCCGCCTGCGAAAACCGGCACAAACAGCAGATTGCAGAAATGGAAAAGGCCGCGAAGGCGGCCTTTAGTTATTGCAGAGCGTTACGAAAATCTGCGAGCAGACGCGTAATTACTGCTGCTGAGTCATGACATCGCCCAGCTTGATTTTGGCTTCTTTACGCAGGTTGCTCATCATGGCTTCGAAGGCAATCTGGGCATTGTTCTGGGTAATGCCCTGAACCATCGCCTTCTTCTGCGCGTCCGGCAGGGTGCCGGCTTTCACTTCATCCAGCGCCAGCAGGACGACGTTACCCTGCGCATCGGTAGTGGTACCGAAGCTTGGCTTGTCCTTCGCAGGCAGAGTCAGAGCAAACGCGGCCTGGCTGATTGGGTCCTGACCGGTACGGCTCAGCGTTTTCGCTTCACCGAAGCTCAGGCCAGCCGCTTTCAGCGCGTCTTCTTTACCCGCTTTCAGATCGGACAGAATCTTCTCAGCATCCAGTTTCGCCTGCTGTTCCGCCTTGTTGTGCTTAACCTGAGCGACAACCCGATCCTTCACGTCCACCAGCGGTTTAACCGCTTCTGGCTTGTGCTCGCTGACGCGCAGCACAAACGCGCGATCGCCGTCGACGGTAATGATGTCAGAGTTACTGCCCGGCGTGCCGTTCTCACCCACCAGACCACCGTTGAAGATGGCATCAGAAACCGGTTTGAAGTTCAGCTCTTCCGGCAGGTTGTCACGGCCAAACCAGCCGGTCTCAACCGCCTTCACGCCCGCCGCCTGCTCTGCGCCTGCCAGCGATTCGTTGTCGTTGCTGGCCGCATCGCTTACCTTCTGCTGCAGCGCGTAGTAGGCATCCAGCGCTTTTTCCTGCTTCACTTTCGCCGCGATATCGTCGCGAACGTCAGCCAGCGGCTTGGTTTTTGCCGCGGTGATGTCGTCCAGACGCACGACCAGGAAACCAACTGAAGACTTAATCACGCCTGAAAGCTGGCCTTTCTCTTTCAGACCGGCATTTTTCAGCTCGTCCGGCGTGGTGGCGTCTTCCAGCCAGCCCATATCACCGCCGTTTTTCGCAGAGATAATGTCGGTAGATTTCGCTTTCGCAACGGTGGCGAAATCAGCGCCTTTGCTCAGCTCGTCCAGTACCGCTTTGGCCTCAGCCTCGGTTTTGGTCTGGATCACGCTGTAGCGGTTACGCTGCGGCTGTGTGAACTGATCCTGATGCTGGTCGTAGTAAGACTGAATTTCCGCGTCAGACGCGCTTTCCTGCAGCGCGGCCGCATCCAGCTTGATGTAGCTCACGCGGAACTGCTCTGGGGAAACAAAGGAATTCTTGTTTTGCTCGTAGTAAGCGTTCAGTTCAGCGTCGCTTACCTGCTGTTTCGCCGCCAGGGCGTTCACATCAATTGTCGCTTCGCGTACAACGCGCTGTTGCGCCACCAGCGCCGCCAGTTCGTCCGTTTCACCTTTGAGCATGAAATCGGTGCCCACAACGGCATTGATGAGCTGCTGGGTGGTCAGCTGGTTACGCAGCGCCTGAGCGTACTGATCGGCCGTCATCCCCATCTGGTTGACGATACTGTTGTAACGCGCGTTGTCGAACTTCCCGTTAGACTGGAAGGCCTGAGTGGCGAAGATCGCTTTTTTCACCTGCTCGTCGCTGATGCCAAGGCCCAGTTTTTTGGCATACTGATCCAGCAGCGCTTCGTCGATAAGACGATTCAGCGTCTGTTGGCGCAGGGTCTTCATATACCCTTCATTCGCCGCCAGTTCAGAGAATTGGTCGCCCAGCTGTTGCTGCATACGGTTACGTTCACCGGCAAAAGCATTCTCGAACTGACCACGGCTGATCTCCTGGCCATTCACTTTTGCGGCGTAGTTTGCGCCACCGCCAATAAGGTAACTGCTCACGCCGGTCAATATGAACGACACGATAATGATACCGAAAATAATCTTGAGCACGAGACTGTTAGCAGCCGTGCGTAAGCTGTCCATCATGGTGTAACAACACTCCGCTGTAGGTGACTGGTTACCTGACGCTGACGGAAAATCCTGCCCGTCGCGCGTGAAGGCGTATTGTGACAAGAAAACGGGGCGATTGTCAGCCCACAACTCGCATAAACTCGCACAAATCAGGTCTGGACAAACAAAAAAGGCACATCAAATGATGCGCCCTTGTACTTTCCGGCTTCCCTGAAACGGGAAAGCAATCAGTTTACTGCGTCTTTCAGCGCTTTACCTGCACGGAAACCCGGCACTTTAGCAGCAGCAATGGTGATCTCTTTACCGGTCTGAGGGTTGCGGCCAGTACGGGCAGCACGCTCTTTAACAGCAAAAGTACCGAAGCCTACCAGTGCAACGTCGTCTCCAGCCTGCAGAGATTCAGTAACAGAAGCAATTAATGCATCTAACGCACGTCCAGCTGCAGCTTTAGAAATATCAGCACCAGCAGCAATTTTGTCAATCAGTTGAGATTTATTCACTGTTCTCTTCCTCTCTTTATAATTTATATCGCGCCTGAATCCTTCACAACGCGACCGCGCAGCAGTTATATCAGGCCTGCCATGACCTTACAACACCCGTTGTTGATGGCTGACCTAATCAGCAATCTAAATTAGCTATACAAAAAAAGGCTGGCAAGTGCGAAATGACTTACCAGCCTTGTTTTTATTGACGCTCTTTGCGCGAGGTCACTATTTTGCGGTTACAACCTGCATTCCTGACGGTTCATTTTGCAATGCGAGGCTAAGAACTTCCTCAATGCGCTTAACAGGGTGGATCTGCAGGTCGGCAATCACGTTGTCCGGAATCTCTTCCAGATCGCGTTTATTTTCATAAGGGATCAATACGGTTTTGATCCCACCGCGGTGTGCCGCCAGCAGTTTTTCTTTTAATCCACCGATTGGCAGAACCTGTCCGCGCAGCGTAATTTCACCGGTCATTGCGACATCGGCACGCACCGGGTTACCTGTCAGACAGGAAACCAGAGCGGTACACATGGCAATACCCGCGCTTGGGCCATCTTTCGGCGTTGCCCCTTCAGGCACGTGTACGTGGATGTCGCGTTTTTCGTAGAAATCAGGGTTGATACCCAGTTTCTCCGCGCGCGCGCGCACCACGGTCAGCGCCGCCTGAATGGACTCCTGCATCACTTCACCCAGCGAGCCGGTGTAGGTCAGTTTGCCTTTGCCCGGCACACAGGCGGTTTCGATGGTCAGCAGATCGCCGCCCACTTCCGTCCATGCCAGACCGGTCACCTGGCCAACGCGGTTTTCGTTGTCCGCGCGACCGTAGTCAAAGCGCTGAACGCCCAGGTACGCATGCAGATTGTCGCCGTTAATCACAATGTGTTTCAGGCTCTTATCCAGCAGCAGCTGTTTCACCGCCTTACGGCACAGCTTAGAGATTTCACGCTCAAGGCTACGCACGCCCGCTTCACGGGTGTAGTAGCGAATGATGCCAATAATCGCGCTGTCCTCGACGGTCAGCTCGTTGGCTTTCAGCGCGTTACGCTCAATCTGCTTCGGCAGCAGGTGCTGCTTAGCGATGTTCAGCTTCTCGTCTTCGGTATAGCCGGAGAGACGGATCACCTCCATACGGTCCAGCAGCGGGGCCGGAATGTTCATGGAGTTGGAGGTTGCCACGAACATCACGTCGCTCAGGTCGTAGTCCACTTCCAGGTAGTGATCGCTGAACGCCACGTTCTGTTCTGGATCAAGCACTTCCAGCAGGGCAGACGCCGGATCGCCGCGCATGTCCGACGACATTTTGTCGATCTCATCGAGCAGGAACAGCGGGTTTTTAACGCCCACTTTCGCCATCTTCTGGATCAGTTTACCCGGCATAGAGCCGATGTAGGTACGGCGGTGACCGCGGATTTCCGCTTCATCGCGTACGCCACCCAGCGCCATACGGATATACTTACGTCCGGTCGCTTTGGCGATGGACTGACCCAGAGAGGTTTTACCCACCCCCGGCGGTCCGACCAGGCACAGAATCGGGCCTTTAATTTTGTTCACACGGCTTTGTACCGCGAGGTACTCAAGAATGCGGTCTTTGACGCGTTCCAGGCCGTAGTGGTCGGTGTCCAGGATCTCCTGCGCCTGACGCAGGTCTTTTTTGACCTTGCTGCGGGCGTTCCACGGAACCTGCACCATCCATTCAATGTAGCCGCGAACGACGGTCGCTTCAGCCGACATTGGAGACATCATTTTCAGCTTCTGCAGTTCCGCTTCGGCCTTCTCTTTCGCCTCTTTCGGCATTTTCGCCGCGTCGATCTTACGCTTCAGCGCTTCGTTTTCGTCCGGCGCGTCGTCCATCTCGCCCAGTTCTTTCTGAATGGCCTTCATTTGCTCATTCAGATAGTACTCACGCTGAGACTTCTCCATCTGCTTTTTCACGCGGTTGCGAATTCGCTTCTCAACCTGCAGCAGATCGATTTCGGACTCCATCATCGCCATCAGGTATTCCAGACGTTCGTTAACGTCGGACATTTCCAGCACGGACTGTTTGTCAGCCAGCTTCAGCGGCATGTGTGCAGCGATGGTGTCCGCCAGACGTGCAGGATCGTCGATGCTGTTCAGCGACGTCAGCACTTCTGGTGGGATTTTCTTGTTCAGCTTGATATAGCCTTCAAACTGGCTAATCGCGGTGCGCACCAGCACTTCCTGCTCGCGCTCATCAAGCTCGGGCGAATCAAGGTACTCTGCCTTCGCAGAGAAGTGCTCGCCGTCGTCTGACAGAGTGGTAATACGCGCACGCTGCAGCCCTTCTACCAGCACCTTCACGGTGCCGTCAGGCAGCTTCAGCATCTGCAAAATAGAGGCCACGGTCCCGACGGTGAAAAGATCGTTTACACCCGGCTCATCCGTTGATGCTTCTTTCTGCGCCACCAGCATGATTTTTTTATCATGATCCATAGCGGCTTCGAGGCAACGGATAGATTTTTCCCGCCCTACAAATAAGGGTATGACCATGTGCGGATAAACCACCACATCGCGCAACGGCAATACGGGGATTTCAATGCGTTCAGAACGCTCAGGATTCATAGAGCTCTCTCTTAGTTAGTGTCCGCCAGGTAAGCTGGTCATGTCACTGTGCTTCACATAACCATTAACATGTATCCAGTATATGGGGATGTTTCCCACACATTCAACGCTATGAATACGGAAAAAGTAAAGGGGAGATAAAATCCCCCCTTTTTGATTAACTGCTTGTATGATTTGGTGAATTATTCGCCAGATGCCTGCTGTGCTTCCGGCTTGCCGTAAATCAGCAGCGGCTTGGTTTGACCGCTGATGACCGACTCGTCAATCACCACTTTCTCAACGTCTTCCATCGACGGCAGGTCGTACATGGTGTCGAGCAGTGCCGCTTCAACGATAGAACGCAGACCACGGGCCCCGGTTTTACGAACCATCGCTTTCTTGGCAATCGCATCCAGCGCTTCGTCGCGGAATTCCAGGTCAACGCCTTCCAGATTGAACAGCGCCTGATACTGCTTGGTCAGCGCATTTTTTGGCTCTTTCAGAATCTGGATCAGCGCGTCTTCGCTCAGCTCGTTCAGCGTTGCCACAACCGGCAGACGACCGATGAACTCAGGGATCAGACCGAATTTGATCAGATCTTCCGGTTCAACCTGAGACAGCAGCTCGCCTTCGTTCGGTTTTTCGGCCGTCGATTTCACCGTTGCGCCAAAACCAATGCCGGAGCCGGTTTCAACACGGTGGGAGATGACTTTATCCAGACCGGCAAACGCGCCGCCACAGATAAACAGGATTTTGGAGGTATCAACCTGCAGGAACTCCTGCTGCGGATGTTTACGACCACCCTGCGGCGGAACGGCAGCAACCGTACCCTCGATCAGCTTCAGCAGCGCCTGCTGCACGCCTTCACCGGACACGTCACGGGTGATGGACGGGTTGTCGGATTTACGGGAGATCTTGTCGATCTCATCGATATATACAATCCCGCGCTGGGCTTTTTGTACGTCGTAATCGCACTTCTGCAGCAGTTTCTGGATGATGTTTTCGACGTCCTCACCCACATAACCGGCCTCGGTCAGGGTGGTGGCATCCGCCATAGTGAACGGAACATCAAGCAGACGCGCCAGGGTCTCAGCCAGCAGCGTTTTACCGGAACCGGTTGGGCCGATCAGCAGAATGTTACTTTTACCCAGTTCTACGCCGTTGCTGGTATCGCCATTGCGCAGGCGTTTGTAGTGGTTATAGACCGCTACCGCCAGCACTTTCTTGGCCTGCTCTTGACCGATGACGTAGTCGTCAAGGTGATGACGAATTTCATGCGGCGTTGGCAGCGCGCTGCGCTCACGGTGCGGTGCGACTTCTTTAATCTCTTCGCGAATGATGTCGTTACATAAATCGACGCATTCGTCGCAGATATACACGGACGGCCCGGCAATCAGTTTACGCACTTCATGCTGGCTTTTGCCGCAAAAAGAGCAGTACAGCAGTTTGCCCGAACCATCTTTGCGTTTATCTGTCATGAGTCCAAACCTCTTTTTAAGTTCTTTGTGCCGCACATGACGACGCAAATGCCATTCTAAGACGCAAGCTGCATTCAGCAACGTGCCGCCCTACCTTAGTATAGCGGCACACTCGCGTCGCGGGCATCAATTACGATGGGTCAACACGGAGTCGACTAAGCCGTACTCAACTGCCTCTGAAGCAGAGAGGAAGCGATCGCGCTCGGTATCGCGCTCGATCTGCTCGAGGGGTTGACCCGTATGCTGCGCCATAAGTTCATTCATGCGCGCTTTTACTTTCAGAATTTCGCGGGCGTGGATTTCAATATCCGTCGCCTGCCCCTGGTAACCGCCCAGCGGCTGGTGAATCATCACGCGGGAATTTGGCAAGCAGAAACGCTTGCCCTTCGCCCCTGCGGTTAACAGGAAGGCACCCATAGATGCGGCCTGACCCATACAGATCGTGCTGACATCCGGTTTGATGAATTGCATGGTGTCATAAATGGACATCCCTGCTGTAATCACGCCACCCGGGGAGTTAATGTACAGGTAAATGTCTTTTTCCGGGTTTTCCGCTTCCAGAAACAGCATCTGCGCCACGATCAGGTTAGCCATGTGGTCTTCTACCTGGCCGGTCAGAAAGATAACGCGTTCCTTGAGCAGACGGGAATAGATATCAAAAGAACGCTCACCACGTGAGGTCTGTTCAATAACCATTGGCACCAGAGCCATATGGGGTGCAAAGTTATCTCGTTCGCCACTGTATGACATTTCCGTCTCCTGGATCAAAATTGAAAACACCTGCTGTACTGATTGTAACCTTACGGACGGATTATCAGCCAGTCTCATTCATCATGATTACGTACTTATGGGGTTCGCAGTGCCCTATTTCAAGCATAACAACCTTTTGTTGTTACGCTAACACCGAAAGGGCGTTTTAGCACTCTTCCTGGGCTCAAGCTGCGATAAAAAAAACCCGCTGCCGCAAGGCAACGGGTTTTCTGTTCAAACTTTAAACCGTTGGGGCGAAATTACGCCTGCTGGTTCATCAGTTCGTTGAAAGAGGTCGCTTTTTCGGTCACTTTCGCTTTCGCCAGTACCGCTTCAACAGCCTGCTCTTCCAGGGCAACGTTGCGCATGTTGTCCATCAACTCTTTGTTCTTACCGTAGAACTCGATCACTTCTGATGGATCTTCGTATGCAGAGGCCATCTCTTCGATCAGGCCTTTCACACGCTCTTCGTCAGCTTTCAGCTCGTGGGTACGAATCACTTCGCCCAGCAGCAGGCCAACCACAACGCGGCGTTTCGCTTGCTCTTCAAACAGTTCGCGAGGCAGTTCCATCGCTTGCTGCTGGTTGCCACCGAAACGCTGTGCAGCCTGACGGCGCAGAACGTCGATTTCGCTGTCGATCAGGGCAGCTGGAACGTCGATGTCGTTGGCTTTCACCAGACCTTCGATCGCCTGAGATTTCACACGGTTACGCACAGCACCGTTCAGCTCGCGTTCCATGTTCTTACGCACTTCGGTACGCAGACCCGCTACGGAACCATCTTCCACGCCGAAACGCTTGATGAATTCTTCAGTCAGTTCTGGCAGTTCGCGCTCTTCCACTTTCTTCAGGTTGATAACGAACTTCGCTGCTTTACCTTTCAGGTTTTCAGCGTGGTATTCTTCCGGGAAGGTCACGTCGATAGTGAACTCTTCGCCAGCCTTGTGGCCTTTGATACCGTCTTCAAAGCCTGGGATCATACGACCCTGGCCCATTGCCAGTACGAAGTCAGACGCTTTGCCGCCTTCGAACTCTTCGCCGTCTACAGAGCCGGTGAAGTCGATGGTGACACGGTCTTCAGCGTCAACAGCGCCTTCTTTCTCTTTCCAGTTCGCCTGCTGCTTGCGCAGGGTATCCAGCATGCCGTCAACGTCTTCGTCAGTCACGGAGACAATCGGCTTTTCAACTTCGATAGATTCCAGACCTTTCAGCTCAACTTCCGGGTACACTTCGAACTCTACGGAGTAGGTGAAGTCTTCGCCCAGTTTGTATTCGCCTGGAACGTAGTTTGGCGCACCGGCCGGATTGATTTTTTCTTTGATGATCGCATCAATAAAGTTACGGCTCATCAGTTCACCCAGCACATCCTGACGCACGGAAGCGCCATAACGCTGAGCAACAACATTCATTGGTACTTTGCCCTTACGGAAGCCGTCAATACGTACTTTTTTTGCTACGTTGACCAGCTCGCTTTTCACAGCAGTTTCGATGCTGTCAGCAGCGATAGTAATCGTTACACGGCGGCCAAGGCCTTGAGTGGTTTCAACTGAAACTTGCATCTTGTTACCTCAAAAAAATCACAGTGCTCGGTCAACTCTGAATCTGTCTGTTATACCGGGATGCTCTCTTAGTGCAGATTCACATTCCCTGTCGCCAGAATCATCCCGAAGACATTCAATAAGACGCGGCATTATAGCGGCATCACTTAGGTGAGTCGAGAACGGTTGGGGCATGTTGCTGCGGCTTTTTTCACACTTTAAGGCTATTTTTAGCCTTAAAATCGCACCATCCGCTCAAAACTCAGACAAAACAAAACGGCCCGGAGGCCGTTTTGAGGAAATCTGTAAGCAACATACTGGAAAAGCTCCAGCCGTTGCAAATCCGATTTATCAGGCGATAGTGCCTGCACCGCGACAGGGCGGGGATGCGAAAACCGTATCCTGCAAACCTTCCCATTCCTTAATGGTGTAGGTATGCAGTGCCAGCGCATGCACGGTCGTGGAGAGTTCTTCCGTCAAGGTGCTGTAGATCAAGCGATGTCGATTCAGGAAACGTTCTCCCGTGAAGCGATCGCTAACCAGAACCACTTTAAAGTGGCTTTCAGAACCTGCCGGCACGTTATGACGATAGCTTTCGTCGACGACTTCGAGGAACACAGGGTTGAACGCTGCCCTTAATTTATCTTCTATCTGCTCACGTATCATCATGAAATTACTCCTCCGACAACGCCAGGATGTCACCCATCCCTTTAAATATTAGCCGCTTTTACCGTTTCCATTACACCTTGACAACAAATATTTAGCTTTCGTCTGATTTTCTCATTCAAACGAATGAAGTTCACTCTGTGACTCATACGTTTTGTCACACACGGATTGGGAAAAACGGGGAACTGGTCAGTTTTCGGACAAGGCGATGAATTTACATGCGTTGACCACTTCCCCTCGCCGTTGGCGATGTTATGATGGCGACAATTTTTCTCTTTATATGCTTACGATTCGTTGAGAACCCGAAAATGTTAAAAAAACTCTTCTTTCCGTTGGTAGCCCTTTTTATGCTGGCAGGCTGCGCTACCCCGCCGACCACCATTGATGTCTCACCAAAAATCACGCTGCCTCAGCAGGATCCAAGCCTGATGGGCGTTACCGTGAGCATTAACGGTGCCGATCAGCGTCAGGATCAGGCCCTGGCAAAAGTGACCCGCGATAACCAGCAG
The DNA here is from genome assembly GCF_021892025.1 of Enterobacter cloacae complex sp. ECC445. Lineage (NCBI taxonomy): Bacteria > Pseudomonadati > Pseudomonadota > Gammaproteobacteria > Enterobacterales > Enterobacteriaceae > Enterobacter > Enterobacter cloacae complex sp. ECC445. Next base: position 21,582 of record NZ_JAKLRZ010000041.1, read on the forward strand.
GTGACCCTGACCGCTTCCCGCGACCTGCGCTTCCTGCTGCAGGAAGTGCTGGAGAAACAGATGACCTCCCGCGGCTATATGGTTGGCCCAAGCGGCGCGGTGGATCTGCAGATCATCGTGAACAACCTGTACGCTGACGTGTCTCAGGGTAACGTGCGCTACAACATCGCCACTAAAGCGGATATCGCCATCATCGCCACCGCGAAGAACGGCAACAAGATGACCAAGAACTATCGTGCGAGCTACTCTGTCGAAGGCGCGTTCCAGGCCTCGAATAAAAATATTGCTGATGCGGTTAACAGCGTGCTGACGGATACCATTTCCGATATGGCGCAGGACACCAGCATTCACGACTTCATCAAGCAGAACGCGCGTTAATCCTGCCAGCTGACCCGGTACATCGCCGGGTCAGCTTTATAAAACATGTCCAGCCACTACTTACGCATTTTCCAGCAACCGAAATCAGCGATTCTGCTGATCCTCGGCTTTGCCTCGGGTTTACCCCTCGCGCTCACCTCCGGTACGCTTCAGGCGTGGATGACGGTTGAGAATATCGATCTTAAAACCATCGGCTTCTTTTCGCTTGTGGGCCAGGCCTATGTCTTTAAGTTCCTGTGGTCTCCGGTGATGGATCGCTACACGCCGCCTTTCCTCGGGCGTCGACGCGGCTGGCTGGTGATGACGCAGATCCTGCTGCTGCTGGCCATTGCGGGAATGGGTTTTCTTGAACCCAGCACGCAGCTTCGCTGGATGGCCGCGCTTGCGGTAGTCATTGCCTTCTGTTCCGCCTCTCAGGACATCGTGTTCGACGCCTGGAAGACGGACGTATTACCTGCGGAAGAGCGCGGTGCCGGTGCCGCCATTAGCGTGCTGGGCTATCGCCTTGGGATGCTGGTTTCCGGTGGGCTGGCGCTGTGGCTGGCAGACCGTTACTTAGGCTGGCAGGGCATGTACTGGCTGATGGCCGCCCTGCTGATCCCCTGCATTATCGCAACGCTCTTCGCGCCCGAGCCGAGCGACGTTATCCCGGTACCCCGCTCGCTGGAGCAGGCCGTTGCCGAACCGCTGCGCGACTTCTTTGGCCGCAACAACGCCTGGCTTATCCTGTTGCTCATTGTCCTTTATAAGCTGGGCGATGCCTTTGCCATGAGCCTGACTACCACCTTCCTGATCAGGGGTGTCGGCTTTGACGCCGGAGAAGTGGGCGTGGTGAACAAAACGCTGGGGCTGTTTGCAACCATCGTTGGGGCACTGTATGGCGGGGTGCTGATGCAGCGCCTGACGCTGTTTCGCGCGCTGCTGATTTTCGGCATCCTTCAGGGTGCCTCTAACGCTGGCTACTGGCTGCTGTCGATTACCGACAAACATACGGTCAGCATGGCCGCGGCGGTGTTCTTCGAAAACCTCTGCGGCGGCATGGGCACTGCGGCGTTTGTCGCCCTGCTGATGACCCTGTGCAACAAGTCGTTTTCCGCCACCCAGTTCGCGCTGCTCTCGGCGCTCTCCGCCGTTGGCCGCGTGTACGTTGGCCCGATTGCCGGCTGGTTCGTGGAAGCCCACGGTTGGCCAACCTTTTACCTCTTCTCGGTCGTGGCTGCCGTGCCGGGAATTTTATTGCTGCTGGTCTGCCGCCGGACGCTGGAATATACCCAGCGGACAGAACACTTTATGCCGCGTACCGAATATCATCGCGCCTACCGTTTTGCGTTACGTCTGTTAATGGCGGGCTGCGTAGCGCTGACACTCTGGGTTGTGGTGCTGATTATTAACGCCAGCACGTCACTGGCACTCCCGTTTGAAGCCCTGCTGCTGGATGCAGGCGCCCTGCTGGCTATTGCCGGGATCCTGACCGGGGGACTGCTCGATTTCATGGCGTTGCGTAAAACGCAGATGACCTGAAGAAAAAGGCGAAAGGTTATTTCCCGTTGTAATCACCAACCGAAATTATAACGGCGAAATAGCCAACAACCGCTAAAAAAATATTTGTTGTTTTGTGCGGGATAGGATTTGGAAATTATTGGCTCCAGTTCCAAAACGCTATTTTTCATTAAACGATTCAGCATCCGATAGTTTGATTTTTCGTTTTTTATATGTCTTTTTATTGATAATTAATTGTTAATTTTTTGTTTATTTTTAACAATGGTTATACCAATTGCCCCTTTTAGGGTATGCTTAGGGGTCCTTTCGTTATAAAGCCCACGCCATGCGGCTTCAGTCATAAAAACCGACATAATTTGCAACACTTGTGACATGTGCGGCAGAACCCGGTAACACCTTCCTGACACAGGCCTAATGATGTTTACAGTAATGTAACCTTCCCGTAAAATGCCCGCACACTTTAAACGCCACCAGACTCCGTGGAATTGAGGTCGTTAAATGAGACTCGGGAAATACAATAAAAGTTTGGGATGGTTGTCATTATTCGCGGGCACTGTATTACTCAGTGGCTGCGATTCTGCACTACTAGACCCCAAAGGACAGATTGGACTGGAACAACGTTCACTGATACTGACGGCTTTTGGCCTGATGTTGATTGTGGTTATTCCTGCCATTTTGATGGCTGTTGGTTTCGCCTGGAAGTATCGTGCGAGCAATAAAGATGCGAAGTATAGCCCTAACTGGTCACACTCCAATAAAGTGGAAGCTGTGGTCTGGACGGTACCTATCCTGATCATCCTGTTCCTTGCCGTGCTGACCTGGAAAACCACTCACGCACTTGAGCCAAGCAAACCGCTGGTTCACGATGAGAAACCTATTACCATTGAAGTGGTCTCCATGGACTGGAAATGGTTCTTCATCTATCCAGAGCAGGGTATTGCTACCGTGAATGAAATCGCCTTCCCGGCGAACACTCCGGTTCAGTTCAAAGTGACCTCCAACTCCGTAATGAACTCCTTCTTCATCCCACGTCTGGGTAGCCAGATTTACGCGATGGCCGGTATGCAGACCAACCTGCACCTGATCGCGAATGAAGCAGGCACCTATGATGGTATCTCCGCCAGCTATAGCGGCCCGGGCTTCTCAGGTATGAAGTTCAAAGCTATTGCAACGCCAGACCGTGCCGCTTTCGACCAGTGGGTTGAAAAAGCGAAGCAGTCTCCAAACACCATGTCTGACATGGCGGCGTTCGAAAAAGTGGCTGCACCTAGCGAATACAACAAGGTGGAGTACTTCTCTAATGTGAAACCTGATTTGTTCAAAGACGTTATTGGCAAATTTATGGATCACGGCAAGAGCATGGACATGACCCAGCCTGAAGGCGAGCACAGCGCGCACGAAGGTATGGAAGGCATGGACATGAGCCACGCGGAAACCGCTCACTAAGGGGCCGAGGAAGAAAATGTTCGGAAAATTGACACTGGATGCAGTGCCCTACCATGAACCGATTATCGTGGTTACGGTGGCTGCAATTATCATTGGTGGCGCGGCCTTACTGGCCCTGATCACTTACTTCGGTAAGTGGAGCTACCTGTGGAACGAGTGGCTGACTTCGGTTGACCACAAAAAACTCGGTATCATGTACTGCATCGTCGGTATCGTCATGTTAATTCGTGGCTTTGCGGATGCGATCATGATGCGTAGCCAGCAGGCACTCGCTTCTGCGGGTGAAGCCGGCTTCCTGCCGCCGCACCACTACGATCAGATCTTTACCGCCCACGGCGTTATCATGATCTTCTTCGTGGCGATGCCGCTGGTTATCGGTCTGATGAACGTAGTCGTTCCGCTGCAAATTGGCGCGCGCGACGTGGCGTTCCCGTTCCTGAACAACCTGAGCTTCTGGTTCACGGTTGTCGGCGTTATCCTGGTTAACCTGTCACTGGGCGTGGGCGAATTCGCGCAGACCGGCTGGCTGGCTTATCCGCCGCTGTCAGGAATTGAGTACAGTCCGGGCGTTGGCGTCGACTACTGGATTTGGGCGCTTCAGCTCTCCGGTGTCGGTACTACCCTGACCGGTATCAACTTCTTCGTGACCATTATCAAGATGCGTGCCCCTGGCATGACCATGTTCAAGATGCCGGTATTTACCTGGGCATCTCTGTGCGCCAACATCCTGATTATTGCCTCTTTCCCAATTCTGACCGTCACCATCGCGCTGCTGACCCTGGACCGCTACCTGGGCACCCATTTCTTCACGAATGATATGGGTGGCAACATGATGATGTACATCAACCTGATTTGGGCCTGGGGTCACCCGGAAGTGTACATCCTGGTTCTGCCTGTCTTCGGTGTGTTCTCCGAAATCGCGGCAACCTTCTCGCGTAAACGTCTGTTTGGTTACACCTCTCTGGTGTGGGCAACCGTGTGTATTACCGTTCTGTCGTTCATCGTTTGGCTGCACCACTTCTTCACCATGGGTGCGGGCGCGAACGTAAACGCCTTCTTCGGTATCACCACCATGATTATCGCCATCCCGACCGGGGTGAAGATCTTCAACTGGCTGTTCACCATGTACCAGGGCCGTATCGTGTTCCACTCAGCGATGCTGTGGACCATCGGCTTCATCGTAACCTTCTCCGTAGGTGGGATGACCGGCGTACTGCTGGCGGTACCGGGCGCTGACTTCGTTCTGCACAACAGTCTGTTCCTGATTGCGCACTTCCATAACGTTATCATCGGTGGCGTGGTCTTCGGCTGCTTCGCTGGCGTAACCTACTGGTGGCCAAAAGCGTTCGGCTTCACGCTGAACGAGAAATGGGGTAAACGCGCGTTCTGGTTCTGGATCATCGGCTTCTTCGTGGCATTTATGCCGCTGTACGTGCTGGGCTTCATGGGTATGACCCGTCGTCTGAGCCAGCAGATCGATCCGCAGTTCCACCCAATGCTGATGGTTGCAGCGGGCGGCGCCGTGCTGATTGCCTGCGGTATCGCGTCTCAGCTGATTCAGTTCTACGTGTCTATTCGCGACCGCGACCAGAACCGTGACCTGACCGGTGACCCATGGGGTGGCCGTACGCTGGAGTGGGCAACCTCTTCTCCACCGCCTTTCTATAACTTTGCCATCGTGCCGCAGGTTCATGAACGCGACGCATTCTGGGAAATGAAAGAAAAAGGTGAAGCGTACAAGCAACCTGCTCATTACGAAGAGATCCACATGCCGAAAAACAGCGGTGCGGGCATCGTCATTGCCGCCTTCGCAACGGTATTTGGTTTCGCAATGATCTGGCACATCTGGTGGATGGCGATTGTTGGCTTCGCCGGCATCGTAATCAGCTGGATTGTGAAGAGCTTTGACGAGGACGTGGACTACTACGTACCAGTCCGTGAAGTTGAGAAGCTGGAAAATCAGCATTTCGACGAGATTTCTAAAGCGGGGCTGAAAAATGGCAACTGATACTCTGGCGCACTCAACTGCCCACGCGCATGAGCATGCGCACCACGATACAGGACCGACCAAAGTCTTCGGTTTCTGGATCTACCTGATGAGCGACTGCATTCTGTTCTGCTGTCTGTTCGCGACCTATGCCGTTCTGGTGAACGGCACGGCGGGCGGCCCGGCCGGCAAGGACATCTTTGAACTGCCGTTCGTTCTGGTTGAAACCGCACTGCTGTTATTCAGCTCCATCACCTACGGCATGGCGGCTATCGCCATGTACAAAAACAACAAGAGCCAGGTTGTCTCCTGGCTGGCGTTGACCTGGCTGTTTGGTGCTGGATTTATCGGGATGGAAATCTATGAATTCCATCACCTGATTATGGAAGGTTTCGGTCCTGATCGCAGTGGCTTCCTGTCCGCGTTCTTCGCGCTGGTCGGTACCCACGGTCTGCACGTGACCTCGGGTCTGATCTGGATGGCGGTACTGATGTTCCAGATCTCCCGTCGCGGCCTGACCAGCACTAACCGTACCCGTATCCTGTGCCTGAGCCTGTTCTGGCACTTCCTGGACGTGGTATGGATCTGTGTGTTCTCTGTTGTCTATCTGATGGGGGCGATGTAATGAGTCATTCTAACGATCATGGCGCTTCCCACGGCAGCGTAAAAACCTACATGACAGGCTTCATCCTGTCGATCATCCTGACGGTGATCCCGTTCTGGATGGTGATGAGCGGTTCTGCGTCTAAGCCGGTTATCCTGGGTGCAATCCTGGTGACCGCGGTGATTCAGATTCTGGTGCATCTGGTTTGCTTCCTGCACATGAACACCAAGTCCGATGAAGGCTGGAATATGACCGCCTTTATCTTTACCGTGATTATCATCGCTATCCTGGTAGTCGGTTCCATCTGGATTATGTGGAACCTCAACTACAACATGATGGTTCACTAAGAGCGGCGAGTATGTTTAAGCAATACCTGCAAGTAACGAAACCAGGCATCATCTTTGGCAACCTGATCTCCGTGATCGGAGGGTTCCTGCTGGCCTCCAAAGGCAGCATCGATTACACCCTCTTTATTTACACGCTGGTCGGTGTGTCACTGGTTGTTGCGTCCGGTTGTGTATTTAACAACTACATCGACATGGATATCGACAAGAAGATGGAAAGGACCAAAAATCGGGTGCTGGTGAAAGGCCTGATCGCCCCTTCCGTCTCGCTGGTGTACGCCACCTTGCTGGGTATTGCTGGCTTTATGCTGCTGTGGTTTGGTGCTAACCCGCTGGCCTGCTGGCTGGGGGTGATGGGGTTCGTGGTGTATGTGGGCGTCTACAGCCTGTATATGAAACGCCACTCCGTCTACGGCACGCTGATTGGTTCTCTCTCCGGCGCTGCGCCGCCGGTGATTGGCTACTGCGCGGTCACGAACGAGTTCGACAGCGGTGCGCTGATCCTGCTGGCTATCTTTAGCCTGTGGCAGATGCCGCACTCCTATGCCATCGCGATTTTCCGCTTTAAGGATTATCAGGCAGCGAACATCCCGGTTCTGCCGGTCGTGAAGGGCATCTCCGTTGCCAAGAACCACATTACGCTCTACATCATCGCCTTTGCCGTGGCAACGCTGATGCTCTCTCTGGGTGGTTACGCCGGGTATAAATATCTGGCGGTAGCGGCCGCGGTGAGCGTCTGGTGGCTCGGTATGGCGCTGCGCGGTTACAAAGTGGAAGATGACAAAGTCTGGGCACGCAAGCTGTTTGTGTTCTCGATTGTTGCCATCACCTCGCTGTCCGTGATGATGTCCGTAGACTTCATGGTGCCGGATTCACATAACCTGCTGACTTACGTCTGGTAAGCCACAACAGGTGAATAAAGGGGTGCTTCGGCACCCTTTTTTATTCACGGAATTTATTAATAACGCATGTAATATTTGTTAAATAACCCTTTATTTACCCCGCCCCTTCCCCGCACTACACTATGGCCTGCTTTTGAACTGAGGTGGTAATGAACGATTATAAAATGACGCCAGGCGAGCTTCGCGCGACCTGGGGCTTAGGGACTGTCTTCTCGCTACGGATGCTTGGCATGTTTATGGTCCTGCCTGTTCTGACCACGTACGGTATGGCGCTGCAGGGGGCCAGCGAGGCGCTGATTGGACTCGCGATCGGCATCTACGGTCTGGCGCAGGCGGTGTTCCAGATCCCGTTTGGCCTGCTCTCTGACCGGGTGGGCCGCAAGCCGCTTATCGTCGGCGGGCTGCTGGTCTTTGTGCTCGGAAGCGTGATTGCCGCCCTCTCCCACTCCATTTGGGGCATTATTCTCGGCCGCGCCCTGCAGGGTTCCGGCGCGATTGCCGCCGCCGTTATGGCGCTGCTGTCAGATCTCACCCGTGAGCAAAACCGCACCAAAGCGATGGCGTTTATCGGCGTCAGCTTTGGCGTGACGTTTGCGATTGCGATGGTGCTTGGCCCCATTATTACGCACACATTGGGCCTGCACGCGCTGTTCTGGATGATTGCCGTGCTGGCGACCATCGGTATCGCCTTAACCCTGTGGGTGGTTCCGGACAGCAAAAACCACTTCCTCAACCGTGAGTCGGGGATGGTAAAAGGCTGCTTCAGCAAAGTGATTGTCGAGCCGCGCCTGCTCAAGCTCAATTTTGGCATTATGTGTCTGCACATCCTGCTGATGTCGACCTTTGTCGCCCTGCCCGGCCAGCTTGCCGCTGCGGGCTTCCCGGCGTCTGAGCACTGGAAAATTTATCTGGTCACGATGCTGATTTCGTTTGTCTCCGTCGTGCCGTTCATCATCTACGCCGAAGTGAAGCGCAAAATGAAGCGCGTCTTCGTGGGATGCGTGGCGATCCTGCTGATTGCCGAAATTGTGCTCTGGGGTGCCGGCCCGCACTTCTGGGAGCTGATTGCCGGCGTGCAGCTGTTCTTCCTGGCCTTTAACCTGATGGAGGCCCTGCTTCCGTCGCTGATCAGCAAAGAGTCCCCCGCCGGGTACAAAGGCACGGCGATGGGCATCTACTCCACCAGCCAGTTCCTTGGCGTGGCGATCGGCGGCTCGCTTGGCGGCTGGGTCGACGGTCTGTTTGACTCTCAAACCGTGTTTCTCGCCGGTGCGCTGCTGGCAACGGTCTGGCTGCTGGTTGCCAGCACCATGAAAGAGCCGCGCTACGTGAGCAGCCTGCGGGTAGAAATTCCGGAGGATGTGGAAATCAGCGACGCGCTGAAACAGCGTCTGGAAGTCAAAGAGGGCGTGACCGAGGTGTTGATTGTCCCGGAAGAGCGCAGCGCTTACGTCAAAATAGACAGCAAGGTGACCAACCGCTTCGAGGTCGAGCAGGCGATAAAAGCGTGAAAAAAGCCCGGTGAAACCGGGCTTTTTTGCATTAATCGCGGAAGTTTTTAAACTGGAACGGCTGTCCCAGATCGCCGCCGCGCACCAGCGCCATGACGGACTGGAGGTCATCGCGGGACTTACCGGTCACGCGAATCTCTTCGCCCTGGATCTGCGCCTGCACCTTCAGCTTGCTGTCTTTGATGAGCTTAACGATCTTCTTCTGGACCGCGCTCTCAATGCCCTGCTTCAGCCTGGCCTCGACAAACCAGTTCTTACCGCTGTGCACAAACTCTTCCGGCACGTCCAGAGACGTCCCCTCGATGCCGCGCTTCAACAGCTTAGCGCGCAGAATGTCGAGCAGCTGATTCACCTGGAAATCAGACTCGCTCAGCACCTTAATGGTCTTATTTGCGTCGTTCAGCTCAAACGAGGCCTCAACGCCACGAAAATCGAAACGTGACTCAACTTCGCGGGTTGCGTTCTCAACGCCGTTGCGAACTTCCTGGATATCAACTTCGGAAACAATATCGAAAGATGGCATCTTTTCTTCTCCCTTCACTTTTGTTGCGTTGCATAATACCCGCTACGAGGCATAACTCAACAGAAGCTTAGCTGTATAATTAAGCTGTAACACCTGGCGCAGTTGCAGGTGAGGAGGAACAATGAAAATTACGGTGCTCGGATGCGGAGCGCTTGGTCAGCTGTGGCTGACCGCGCTGTGCAAGCACGGACATGAGGTTCAGGGCTGGCTGCGCGTGCCCCAGCCCTATTGCAGTGTAAACCTGATTAGCGAAGACGGAAGCATATTTAACGAATCCCTCACCGCGAACGATCCCGATTTCCTGGCAAAAAGCGACCTCCTGCTGGTGACGCTCAAGGCGTGGCAGGTCTCAGACGCGGTAAAGACGCTGGCCGCGCAGCTCCCTCCCACTTCGCCCATACTGCTGCTGCATAACGGCATGGGGACCATTGATGAGCTGAAAAGCGTCCCGCAGCCTCTGCTGATGGCGACGACGACGCACGCCGCACGTCGCGACGGCAATATTATCGTGCACGTTGCCAGCGGCGTGACGCATATTGGCCCCGCCAGAACGCAGGATGGCGACTACAGCTATCTCGCCGACGTGCTGCAGAACGTATTGCCGGATGTCGCCTGGCACAACAACATTCGCCCTCAGCTGTGGCGCAAGCTGGCGGTAAACTGCGTGATTAACCCGCTGACGGCGCTCTGGGACTGTCCAAACGGCGCGCTAAAAAACCATCCGCAGGAAATCGCGGCGCTGTGCGAAGAAGTGGCTTCGGTCGTTGAGCGTGAGGGCTTACACACCTCGGCGGATGATTTACGCTATTATGTCGAGCAGGTGATTGATAGCACTGCAGAAAATATCTCCTCGATGCTGCAGGACGTGCGGGCGTTACGCCACACCGAAATCGACTACATTACCGGCTATCTGCTAAAGCGTGCCCGTGCGCACGGGATCGCGGTGCCGGAAAACGCCCGCCTGTACGATCGGGTTAAACGTAAGGAAAATGAATATGAGCGCGTCAGCACTGGTATGCCTCGCCCCTGGTAGCGAAGAGATGGAAGCGGTCACCGCCATAGATTTAATGGTGCGCGGCGGCATTAAGGTCACCACCGCCAGCGTCGCCAGCGACGGTAATCTGGCCATCACCTGTTCACGCGGGGTGAAAATCCTCGCGGATGCCCCGCTGGTGCAGGTGGCTGACGGAGATTACGACATCATCGTGCTGCCCGGCGGCTTAAAAGGCGCGGAGTGTTTTCGCGACAGCCCGCTGCTGGTCGAGACCGTGCGTCAGTTTCATCTATCTGGCCGTATCGTCGCAGCCATCTGCGCCGCCGCGGGCACGGTTCTGGTTCCGCACGATATCTTCCCCCTCGGCAATATGACCGGCTTCCCGGGGCTTAAGGATACGATCCCGGACGAGCACTGGGTGGATAAACGCGTCGTCTGGGACCCGCGCGTCAACCTGCTGACCAGCCAGGGCCCGGGCACCGCGATTGATTTTGGATTGAAGATTATTGACCTGCTGGTCGGGCGCGAGAAGGCCTACGAAGTGGCATCGTCATTGGTGATGCCGGCGGGGATTTATAATTATTACGAATAGGTGTTCTCCCTCTCCCTGTGGGAGAGGGCCGGGGTGAGGGCATCAGGCCGCACTCCCCGGCGAGAAACTACGGACGATACACCTTCACGTTCGCAAAGCCCTGCTCGCGCAGATACAGCGCCTGCAGGCGGCTCATCACCCCGCGCTCGCACCACAGCAGATACGTTTTGCTCTGGTCGAGGTCACCAAACTTCGTGCTCAGCTTGTAGAACGGCAGAGAAACCACCTCGACGCCTTCAACCTGCAGCGGCTTGTCGTCCTGCTCGTCAATCGAGCGGATATCCAGAATCGCATCGTTAGGGCCGAAACCGCTCACGGTTTCCACCTCAACCACGTCCTGCTCGGTCTGCTGGGCAATTTCGCGGATATCAATGTTGGACGCTTCCGCCACCACTTTTTCCAGGATGCTGAAATCGAAGTGCTCTTCTTCGGCTTCGATCTTCGCCTTCACCGCTTTGACGGTCGGGCTTTTTGAGATCACGCCGCAGTATTCCGGCATGGTGCGCGCAAAATCTTCGGTGCCGATTTCACGCGCCAGGTCGATGATGTGCTCTTTATCGTGGGAGATGAGCGGACGCAGGATCAGCGTATCAGACACGTTGTCGATCAGACGCAGGTTGGTCAGCGTCTGGCTGGAAACCTGACCGAGCGCTTCGCCGGTCACCAGCGCCTGCACGCCGTAGCGTTCAGCCACTTTGGACGCCGCGCGCACCATCATGCGCTTCAGGATGACGCCCATCTGGCCGTCGTCGACTTTCTCAAGGATTTCGCCGACCACCGGTTCGAAGTTAATTGCCACGAAACGCACGCGGTGGGAGCTGCCGAAGCGGTTCCACAGGTAATGCGCCACCTGACGAACGCCGATTTCGTGCGCCGCGCCGCCCAGATTGAAGAAGCAGTAGTGCACGCGGCAGCCGCGACGCATCAGCATATAGCTGGAGACGCCGGAGTCGAAGCCGCCTGAGATCAGGGACAATACGTCTTCCTGGGTGCCAATCGGGAAGCCGCCGATACCTTCATAGCGCCCTTTCACCAGCAGCAGGCGATCGTTTTCGATCTCCAGGTTAACCGTCACTTCAGGGTTCGTCAGGCGCACGCGCGCAGACTCGACGTGCTGATTCAGACCGCCGCCAACGTAACGTTCCACTTCAATAGAGCTGAACTCGTGCTTGCCGCGACGCTTCACGCGCACGCAGAAGGTTTTGCCTTCGATCTGGTCGCGGTACTGAACCAGCGCTTTTTCGAAGATGTCGTGCATATCGCTGAACGGAACGTCTTCCACTTCCAGGATATGGTGGATCCCCGGAATGCGGGTCAGGGCATCGCGAATATCCTGACGCTTGTTTTCGTCTTTTGCACGGACCTCAACGTGGTCCCAGTGGCGCACCACGGCGAGGGTTTCGTCGTAGTGCTTTAATACGTTACGAATGTTCCCGGTGAGAATTTTAATAAAGCGCAAACGCACAGATTGGCTTTTGATGGTGATTTCAGGGAACAATTTAATGATAAACTTCATGGCGGCAATGTTTCTTAGGCAAGCGTATTAAGGCTTGTAATGGAAAAGAGTACAGCAGCCCACACCCGTGGCTGCATCCAGGCGCGCAAGTATACCACCATCGCGCCGCTCCTGTGCACATTGCGCGTTATTTGATAATTGCCCTGAGTCCGTTACCATGTCGGGGCTGAGAATATAAGAGTCAATTCACTATGCCGAAGAAGAACGACGCACCGGCCAGTTTCGAAACTGCGCTGAGTGAACTGGAGCAAATTGTTACCCGCCTTGAGAGCGGCGATCTCCCGCTGGAAGAGGCGCTCAACGAATTCGAGCGTGGCGTGCAGCTGGCGCGCCAGGGGCAGGTCAAGCTACAGCAGGCCGAACAGCGCGTGCAGATCCTGCTTTCCGACAGCGAAGACGCGAAGACCACGCCTTTTACACCGGACGCCGAGTAAATGGATTTTGCCAACGAGCTTGAGGCGCGTGTCGTACGCGCTAACGACGCCCTGCGCCGTTTTATTGCCCCACAGCCTTTTCAGAACACTCCACTGGTTGAGGCCATGCACTATGGCGCACTCTTGGGTGGAAAGCGCCTGCGCCCGTTCCTGGTGTACGCGACCGGCAATATGTTTGGCATCAGCGATAACACGCTGGATGCCCCGGCCGCCGCCGTTGAGTGCATCCATGCCTATTCGCTGATTCATGATGATTTACCGGCGATGGACGACGACGATTTGCGTCGGGGCCAGCCCACCTGCCATATCAAGTTTGGCGAAGCGAATGCCATTCTGGCGGGTGACGCCCTGCAAACGCTGGCCTTCTCGATTCTGAGCGATGCGCCGATGGCGGAAGTGGTCGATCGCGACCGGCTGGCAATGATCTCCGAGCTGGCCATGGCCAGCGGCGTGGCGGGCATGTGCGGCGGACAAGCGCTGGATCTTGAAGCGGAAGGACGTCAGGTTAATCTGGAACAGCTGGAGCGTATTCATCGCCATAAAACAGGGGCACTGATTCGTTCCGCCGTTCGCCTGGGCGCGCTGAGCGCGGGTGAACGAGGGCGCAACGCCCTGCCGATTCTGGACAGATACGCAGAAAGTATCGGTCTGGCATTCCAGGTTCAGGATGACATTCTGGATGTGGTGGGCGATACTGCAACATTGGGTAAACGTCAGGGTGCGGACCAGCAGCTTGGCAAAAGTACCTACCCCGCCCTGCTGGGCCTCGAGCAAGCCCAGCGTAAAGCCCGGGATCTGATTGACGATGCCCGCCAGTCGCTGAATCAGCTGGCCGCGCAATCGCTGGATACCTCGGCACTGGAAGCGCTAGCGGACTATATCATCCAGCGTAATAAATAAACTATATATCTCGATGAGCCTTTGATGAGTTTTGATATTGCCAAATACCCGACACTGGCGTTAGTGGACTCCACCCAGGAGTTACGTCTGTTGCCGAAAGAGAGCCTGCCGAAGCTGTGCGACGAGCTGCGTCGCTACCTGCTCGACAGCGTAAGCCGCTCCAGCGGCCATTTCGCCTCCGGGCTTGGCACGGTAGAGCTGACCGTGGCGCTGCACTACGTCTATAACACGCCGTTCGATCGGCTCATCTGGGACGTGGGCCACCAGGCCTATCCGCACAAAATTCTGACCGGACGTCGCGATAAAATTGGCACCATTCGTCAGAAAGGCGGCCTGCACCCGTTCCCGTGGCGCGGTGAGAGCGAGTATGACGTGCTGAGCGTCGGCCACTCCTCTACCTCCATTTCTGCGGGCATCGGTATTGCCGTTGCCGCCGAAAAAGAGAACAAGCAGCGCCGCACCGTCTGCGTGATTGGCGACGGCGCCATTACCGCCGGGATGGCCTTCGAGGCCATGAACCATGCGGGCGACATCAAGCCGGACATGCTGGTTATTCTTAACGATAACGAAATGTCGATCTCCGAGAACGTGGGCGCGCTGAACAACCATCTGGCGCAGTTGCTCTCCGGCAAGCTTTACTCCTCGCTGCGTGAAGGCGGCAAAAAAGTCTTCTCCGGCGTACCGCCGATTAAAGAGCTGCTCAAGCGTACCGAAGAACACATCAAAGGCATGGTCGTGCCGGGCACCCTGTTTGAAGAGCTGGGCTTTAACTATATTGGCCCGGTTGACGGCCATGACGTGCAGGGTCTGGTGACCACCCTCAAGAACATGCGCGACCTGAAGGGGCCGCAGTTCCTGCACATCATGACCAAAAAAGGGCGTGGCTACGAACCGGCGGAAAAAGATCCGATCACCTTCCACGCGGTGCCGAAATTTGACCCGTCCAGCGGCTGTCTGCCAAAAAGCAGCGGCGGCATGCCGAGCTATTCAAAAATCTTCGGCGACTGGCTGTGCGAAACCGCCGCCAAAGACAACAAGCTGATGGCGATCACCCCGGCCATGCGCGAAGGCTCCGGCATGGTGGAGTTCTCCAGAAAATATCCTGACCAGTATTTCGACGTGGCGATTGCCGAGCAGCACGCGGTAACGTTTGCAGCGGGCCTGGCCATTGGCGGCTACAAGCCGGTTGTCGCAATCTATTCCACCTTCCTGCAGCGCGCCTACGATCAGGTGATCCACGACGTGGCGATCCAGAAGCTGCCGGTGCTGTTTGCTATCGACCGTGCGGGCATCGTCGGTGCCGACGGCCAGACGCACCAGGGGGCATTTGACCTGTCGTTCCTGCGCTGCATTCCGGATATGGTTGTCATGACGCCAAGCGACGAGAACGAATGTCGTCAGATGCTGTTTACCGGCTACCACTATCAGGACGGCCCAAGCGCGGTTCGCTACCCGCGCGGCAATGCGGTTGGCGTTGAGCTGAAGCCGCTGGAAAAGCTGGCGATCGGTAAAGGTCTGGTGAAGCGTCGCGGTGAAAAAGTGGCGATTCTGAACTTCGGCACATTGATGCCAGAGGCGGTGAAGGTCGCTGAAACGCTGAACGCCACCCTGGTGGATATGCGCTTCGTGAAGCCGCTCGACGACGCGCTGATCCTGAGCATGGCCGAGACGCATGACGTGCTGGTCACGCTGGAAGAAAACGTCATCATGGGCGGCGCGGGCAGCGGCGTGAACGAGGTGCTGATGGCAAACCGCAAAGTCGTGCCGGTGCTAAACCTCGGCCTGCCGGACCATTTCATTCCGCAAGGTACCCAGGATGAAGCCCGCGCGGCGATTGGCCTGGACGCCGCCGGGATCGAAGCCAAAATTCGCGCCTGGCTGGACTGACCCCTTCCCTCCTTTCCGCTCCTGCTATGCTTAAACCTGGTGTTTAAACAGCAGGAGCGGAACCGTGCAATATACAACATTAGGAAAAACGGACCTTAAGGTTTCCCGACTTTGTCTGGGATGCATGACCTTTGGCGAGCCCGATCGGGGTAATCACGCCTGGACGCTGCCGGAAGAGAGCAGCCGTCCGATCATCCAACGCGCCATCGAGGGCGGCATTAACTTCTTTGACACCGCCAACAGCTACTCCGACGGCAGCAGCGAGGAGATTGTTGGCCGCGCCCTCCGTGACTTTGCGCGTCGGGAAGATATCGTCGTCGCCACCAAAGTGTACTACCCGTCAGGTGACCTGTCTGAGGGCCTTTCCCGCGCGCAGATCCTGCGCTCCATTGATGACAGTCTCCGCCGCCTGAACATGGATTACGTCGATCTGCTGCAAATCCATCGCTGGGATTACAACACGCCAATAGAGGAAACGCTCGAAGCGCTGAACGACGTGGTCAAAGCCGGGAAAGCGCGCTACATCGGCGCGTCATCTATGCACGCGTCGCAGTTCGCGCAGGCGCTGGATCTCCAGGCGCAGCACGGCTGGGCGCGCTTCGTCACCATGCAGGATCACTACAATCTGATCTATCGTGAAGAAGAACGCGAGATGTTGCCCCTGTGCCATCAGGAAGGCATCGCGGTCATCCCGTGGAGCCCGCTGGCGCGCGGTCGCCTGACCCGTCCGTGGGGAGAAACCACGGCTCGCCTGGTCTCGGATGAAGTGGGAAAAAATCTCTATGGCGGTACGGAAGCCAGCGATGCGCTGATTGCCGAACGCCTGGCCGGAATCGCCGACGATACCGGCGCAACCCGCGCGCAGGTGGCGCTGGCGTGGCTGCTGGGTAAACGCGGCGTCGCGGCGCCGATTATCGGCACGTCTCGGGAAGAACAGCTGGATGAGCTGCTGAATGCGGTGGATATCACGCTGACGCCGGAGCAGGTTGCCGAGCTCGAAACGCCGTATCAGCAGCATCCGGTGGTGGGGTTTAAATAAGCACCCTCTTTTGTAGGCCGGGTAAGGCTAAGCCGCCACCCGGCAATACAGAGCGCACAAATTTAACCGAAGTGATCGTACCCTTTCCAGTCGAGCGTCACCGGCGCACCGTCCTGCACAAACTTCAGCCCTTCGCTCTCCGGCATGATCTGACCAATACAGGTGAACTTCGCGCCAAGATGCGCTAACGCCACGTCCAGCGTGCCACGGTTAAGTTCAGGCACCGTGAAGCACAGTTCGTAGTCTTCACCGCCGGATAGCGCCCAGCGCAGCGCCTGGTCAGGTTCCACATGGCGAAGCAGCTGTTCTGACAGCGGGAACAGATCCAGGTCAACGCGCGCGCCTACGCCGCTGGCCTTCAGGATATGCCCGAGATCCGAGATCAGCCCGTCAGACAGATCGATAGCCGAGCTTGCCCGCTCGCGCAGCGCCTGGCCGTGCAGAATGCGCGGCGTCGGGCGCAGATGGCGTTTCACCAGATACGCCGCATCGTCAGCGTCTTCAACCGCTAAACGGTGCTGAAGGATAGCCAGCCCTGCCGCGCTGTCACCCGGCGTACCGGTCACATAGATCCAGTCACCCGGTTTTGCGCCCGAGCGCTTCAGCGCGCGGCCAAGCGGCACGTAGCCGTGGATCGCCAGCGTCATCGACAGCGGCCCGGCCGTGGTATCACCGCCAATCAGCTGCATATCGTAGTACCTAAGCTGCTCGAACAGCGCATCGCTAAAGGCTTCAAGCCAGGCTTCATCCACCTCTGGCAGCGTCAGGGCTAGCGTCAGCCAGGCGGGATCGGCCCCCATCGCCGCCAGATCGCTGACGTTAACCGCGAGAGCTTTGTACGCCAGATCGGCAGGATCGATATCCGGTAAGAAATGACGCCCGCACACTAAGGTGTCAGTGCTGATTGCCAGCGTCTGTTTTTCGGGAATATTGAGAAGTGCACAGTCATCGCCAATGCCGGTTTCAACATCAAGACGAGAGGTTCTGACACGGTCGAAATAACGGGCAATCAGGGAGAATTCGCCGCATGCCATACGTTATGCCTCAGCAAATAAAAGAAAAAACCGGAGCCGCACTGCCCGTCAGGCAATGCAGGACTCCGGTTTGCGGATCACTTTTTGTGGGGACGGATCGCAGGTGCTGCTTTATCAAGAACGCCGTTTACGAACTTGTGGCTGTCTTCAGCGCCGAAGGTTTTCGCCAGCTCGATCGCTTCGTTGATGGCCACTTTGTACGGCACATCATCACGTTTAGACAGCTCAAACAGCGCGATACGCAACACTGCTTTTTCTACCTGGCCCAGCTCTTCGAGCAGACGGGACAGGTATGGCTTCATCAGACCATCGAGATACGCGCTATTAGTCGCCACTCCCGACAGCAGTTCACGGAAGTACAGAACGTCAACGTCTTTCACGTCCTGTTCTGACAGGAACTGGTATTCAACATCAGCGATGTCGTTCTGGGACAACTGCCAGGAGTAAAGTGCCTGGACGGCACATTCACGGGCGCGGCGACGAGCAGCAGGTTTCACGGAATTCCCCTTACAAAAAAATCAAGCCTTGATGGCTTTCAATACATTGATCATTTCAAGCGCGGTCAGTGCAGCTTCTGCACCTTTGTTACCGGCTTTGGTGCCGGCACGTTCGATGGCTTGTTCAATACTTTCGGTAGTCAGCACGCCGAACGCGACAGGAATTTCAGCATCCTGCGCAACGTGTGCCAGACCGTTGCTTGCACCGCCCGCAACGTATTCGAAGTGCGCAGTGCCGCCACGAATAACGGTACCCAGGGCAATCACCGCGTCGTATTTACCGGTTTTCGCCAGCGCGCCCGCCGCCAGTGGCAGTTCGTAAGCGCCTGGAACCCAAACAACGGTAATGTTGTCATCTTTAACCTGGCCGATGCGTTTCAGGGCGTCAATCGCGCCTTCCAGCAGGCTGTCGTTGATGAAGTTGTTGAAACGCGCAATGGTGATGGCGACGCGAGCGTCCGGGGTAGCTACAGCAGCTTCAATAATGTTCATACTCTTCCTTTACGGGTTCATGTGGCCCCGCAGGGGGGCGGATTTTATCATAATACTTTGCGTACTGCTTCTCTATTTCGGGAGCAATTACGCTGTCGTTAAGTGGAGGCAGACATCCGGACCCACCGGACGAATCTCGCTGAATGCGAGTTGCGGTGCGTCGGCCAGTTTTTCAAGGCCGGGCAGCACAAACAGGCCGCGCGCGTCGTGGCCTAACAGTTTAGGCGCAAGGTATACCAGCAGCTCATCCACCAGCCCGGCCTGCAACAGCGCACCGGCGAGCGTTGGACCCGCTTCCACCCAGATACTGTTCACCTGCTGCTTGCCGAGCAGCATCATCAGCACCACGAGATCCAGGTGCCCGTTATGCTCCGGCACCATGATGCTGCGCACGCCTTCCGGCCATTCGCGAGTATCTTCTCGGGTGCGGGCAATCCAGGTTTCCCCCGGCTGCTGGACGATCCGGTGATCTGGGGTCACGCGGTTCTGGCTATCAATGACAATACGCAGCGGCTGACGCAGGTTCTCCTGCGGGTAAAGCGCCTGGGTCTCGGCATTCAGTTCGTCCCAGCGCACGGTCATGGCCGGATCGTCAGCCAGCACGGTTTCACTGCTGGTGAGGATAGCATGGCTTTGCGCGCGCAGACGTTGCACATCGCGCCTTGCCTGCGGCGACGTAATCCACTGGCTTTCGCCGTTCGCCATCGCCGTACGGCCATCCAGCGAGGCGCCCAGCTTGAGCTGAATATACGGAAATCCCGTGCGCATGCGCTTCAGGAAGCCTTTGTTGATCGCTTCCGCGTCCTGCATCATCAGCCCGTGGCTGACGTCGATGCCTTCCTGCTGCAGACGGTACAGACCGCGTCCGGCCACCTGCGGATTGGGATCCTGCATGGATGCCACCACGCGTGAAACCCCGGCCGCGATCAGCGCCTCACAGCACGGCGGCGTACGCCCGTGGTGGCTGCAGGGCTCCAGCGTGACGTAGGCGGTGGCGCCGCGCGCCTTCTCGCCGGCCATGCGTAAGGCATGAACCTCGGCATGCGGCTCGCCGGCACGGTAGTGGAAACCTTCCCCCACGATTTCGCCATCTTTGACGATAACGCATCCCACGTTCGGGTTGGGATGGGTGGTAAAACGCCCGCGCTGCGCCAGCTTCATGGCTCGCGCCATGTAAATCTCATCCTGCATGAGCTTAATCCTGTAAGCGGGCGATCTCTTCGCCAAACTCTTTGATGTCTTCGAAGCTGCGGTAGACGGAGGCGAAGCGGATATAGGCGACCTTATCGAGCTTTTTCAGCTGTTCCATCACCAGGTTGCCGATCATTTTGCTTGGCACTTCACGTTCGCCCAGGCCACGAAGGTAAGATTTTATGTGGTTTAACGCCATCTCAACGTCATCCGCGCTAACGGGACGTTTTTCGAGGGCCTTGAGCATCCCGCTGCGCAGCTTCTCTTCGTTAAACGGCTCGCGCACATCGTTACTTTTTACCACGCGCGGCATGACCAGCTCTGCCACCTCAAAGGTCGTAAAACGCTCGTTACACACCAGACACTGCCGACGACGGCGCACGGATGACCCTTCGCCCACGAGACGAGAGTCGATGACTTTGGTATCCACAGCGGAGCAGAATGGGCAATGCATACGGTATCCCTGTTATCTGGTTAACTGATTTTCATTTTACCCTGATCTGGCCTGACAACAAAGGAAGAGCTTTTTGAGACAAAGGATCTATGTCTTAAACGATCATGCTGGCTACCATAAGTGCGATCCGTTATTTCAAGGAATTAAACGCAATGACAAGACGTTACCTGAAAATATTGCTGGTGGGGAGCCTGTTCACCCTTAGCGCCTGTGCACAGCAAACCGAAGTCCGTCAGATGAAACAGAGCGTGAATACGCTCAATACGGCAATGGACAAACTGAACAAAGAAACGGTGAAGATTACCCAGCAAAACGCGCTGAACGCCAAATCCAGCAGCGGGGTTTACCTGTTACCGGGTGCGAATACGCCTGCGCGCCTCAACAGCCAGGTTGGCACGCTGAAAATGTCGCTGGTGAATGTGGCGGCGAATGCAGATGGTACGCGCGCAACATTACGCATCCAGGGAGAATCCAACGATCCGCTCCCGGCCTTCAGCGGCACCGTCGAATGGGGCCAGATCCAGGGCACCACGGAGAATTACCAGGAAGTGAACGTGAAGAACCAGCTCTTCACCGCCCCGGCCAGCGTTTTAGCGCCGAGTGATGTGGATATTCCGCTGCAGTTAAGCGGCCTTACGCCGGAACAGTTAGGCTTTATCCGCATTCACGACATCCAACCCGCCGCGCAGTAAATCCTTCCTTCTGAGCGGAGTGAAATGTCACTCCGCTAACATTTACATTTCGTATGGATTGGCAACATAAATGATTGCCGCTACAATCCCGGCCGTTTAAAGTACGCAAACGTGAACGCAATCGATTACGCGTGTGAGAGATATGTGAAACAACACATATTTTTGTGAGCAGGGATTCCTATAATAGGCACCGCAGAAACACGAAATATTTAGAAACGCAATTCGCGCATTTTTCACTCCCGGAAGGGAATTTCAATCAGTGGCATGATTATGAAAAAAACATTACTCGCAGCTGGCGCCGTGCTGGCACTGTCTTCCTCTTTCACTGTTAACGCAGCGGAAAACGACAAACCACAATACCTCTCCGACTGGTGGCACCAGAGCGTTAACGTGGTCGGCAGCTACCACACCCGTTTCGGACCACAGATCCGCAACGATACCTACCTGGAGTACGAAGCGTTCGCCAAGAAAGACTGGTTTGATTTCTATGGCTATATGGATGCGCCGGTCTTCTTCGGCGGTAACACCGATGCGAAAGGTATCTGGAACCACGGTTCTCCGCTGTTTATGGAAATCGAACCGCGTTTCTCCATCGATAAGCTGACCGGCACTAGCCTGGCGTTTGGTCCGTTCAAAGAGTGGTACTTCGCGAACAACTACATCTACGACATGGGCCGCAACAAGTCCGGTCGCCAGAGCACCTGGTACATGGGTCTGGGTACGGACATCGACACTGGCCTGCCAATGAGCCTGTCTATGAACGTCTACGCGAAATATCAGTGGCAGAACTACGGTGCCGCGAACGAAAACGAGTGGGACGGCTACCGTTTCAAAGTGAAATACTTCGTGCCAATTACCCAGCTGTGGGGCGGTAACCTGAGCTATATCGGTTTCACCAACTTTGACTGGGGCTCAGACCTGGGCGATAACGACTTCCGTGACCTGAACGGCAGAAAAGCGCGTACCAACGATTCCATCGCGTCCAGCCACATCCTGGCGCTGAACTACGATCACTGGCACTACTCCGTGGTTGCGCGTTACTGGCACAACGGTGGCCAGTGGAACGACGACGCGAGCCTGAACTTCGGCAACGGCGATTTCAGCGTTCGTTCTACCGGCTGGGGTGGTTACCTGGTTGTGGGTTACAACTTCTAATCAGTGCGGGATTGTGCGGGCTGATGCCCTTGTATGTTTAAAGTCACTTCAGTTACCCGTCAACAGACGGGTAAACTGTCACTGAGTTTGACCTGA